>JAEULC010000064.1 GCA_016792605.1 Rhodospirillales bacterium | reverse complement strand
TGGACACCCCAACCCCTACCCAAGGGCCACGCCCGGCTCCCCAGCCCGGCGCAACCGTAACCCGGTCGGTACCCTAGAAATTACCCACAGGCGGGTCAATATGTATTGGTCTACAGACCCTTAGCCCCAAGATATCGGGGCTCTAGCTAGGCGTAGAGGAAAACGGTCAGGAGGAGGAAAGAAGCCGGTTGGCGCCCCGATTCGCAGGGAGGTCGCTCAAGGCTTTTCGTTCAGCACCGGGCGCAGTGCCAGGGCGCCGACGCTGGCCGGGCGGCGGGGGACCTTGGGGCGGTCCGCCTGGGCGACGCTGCGCGAGGCGCGGCGGGTGCCGTCCCAGCGGATGTCGGGCTGCACCGCGTCGCGGGCGAAGCGGATGCGCTCGGCGTGCGGTGCCAGGTCAGCGAGCGTCAGCGCGATCTCGGTCGCGATGTCGTGGGTCGGCTTGTAGCCGAGCGCCAGCAATCCGGCATTGTCGGGGTTGTAGTAGTGCTCCTCGGCCTCGCGGCGCGGATTCTCGAGGTGCTGGATCGTCGGCGCGAGACCCATCTGGCGGCCGACGCGGGCGACGGTCTCGGCCAGGTCGCTGATCGTGTAGGTGTCGGCGAACTGGTTGAAGACGCGGTACGCGCCCTCGGTCTGCGGCGGGTTCTCGATCGCCAGCGTGAAGCACTGGATCGAGTCGCGCAACGCCAGGAAGCCGCGCTTCTGCCCACCCTTGCCATAGGGGGTGAGGGGCATGCCGATCAAGGCCTGGGCGCAGAAGCGGTTGATCGCGGTGCCGAAGGACTGGTCGAAGTCGAAGCGCGTGCACAGGCGCTGGTCCCAGTCGGGACCCTGGCCCATCGCGTCGACGCGCGTGCCGAACACCACGCCCTGCATGATGTCGGTCGACTTCAGGCCCCAGACGCGGCAGGCGAAGCGGATGTTGGCACTGTCGTGCACCTTGGTCAGGTGGTACATGCTCGGCGGCTGGCACGGGAAGGGCAGGCGCTCCTTGCGACCGCGGAACTCGACCTCGAAGAACCCCTCGGGAATGTCGATGTTCGGCGTGCCGTACTCGCCCATCGTGCCGAGCTTCACCAGGTGCGCCTGCGGGCAGTAGTCGCGCAGGCCGTAAAGCAGGTGCAGCGTGCCGGTCAGGTTGTTGGTGTGGGTGAAGACGGCGTGGTGCACGTCGACCATGCTGTAGGGCGCGGACGGCATTTCGCCCAGGTGGACGACCGTATCGGGCTCGAACTCGCACAGCATCCGGACCACGGTGTCGTAGTCGCAGAGATTGCCGTCGTAGAACTTCAGGCGGCGGCCGAAGCGATCCTCGAACGCGGCGAGGCGCTCGTTCATCGAGCGGATCGGCGTCGCCGACTGCGAGCCGGTCTCGGCGACCCAGGCGCGGCGCTGGAAGCTGTCGATGCCGGCGACGTCGTGCCCGCGGGCGGCGAGGTGCAGCGCCAGCGGCCAGCCAAGGTACCCGTCGATTCCGGCGATGAGGATGCGCATCGAAAATCCTACCTGGTCGAAGGACAAGAGCGGGCGGCGGGCGGTGCGTGCCGGGCCATACCTAGCGCGGCATCCCTAAACACAGGACTAACCGGATTTTAGGCGAAAAGTAGAAGAACTCCAAATTCACTCACCTAAACTATCGTAAGTAAGCAGCTTGCCCGAAGCTTTCCTGAATCGTCCGGGGCACGATTACTACATTTTGCGGACGACTGCTAAGCTGTTCATAGGTATAGATTGAGGCCGCCATGCTCGGCTTCCTCGAATATTTTTTCGGCGCCCTCAACCCGCTCTCGGTCCTGCGCTCGATCGAGGCGCTGCCGCTGCTCTTGGGCTCGCTGAACTACTGGGTCTGGCTGGTGCTGATCGCCGGGCTGGTACGGGTGCAGGTGCCGCCGGTGGCGGTGTGGCTGCTCTCGGTCTGGCGGCCGCAGCTCTTCCTGCCCGACCCGTTTGCGGCGCCCCGGGGCGGCAAGCTGCCCCTGGTCAGCGTGGTGATCGCCGCGCGCAACGAGGCGGAGCGGATCGAGGGCACGGTGCGCTCGGTGCTGGAATGCGGCTACGCCAATCTCGAGGTCATCGTCGTCGACGACGGCTCGGCCGACCTGACGGTGATCCGCGCGCGGCGCTTCGAGCGGACGGGGCGCGTGCGCGTCCTGGCGCTGGGCCGGCACTGCGGCAAGCCGACGGCGCTCAACCGCGGACTCGAATCCGCCCGCGGCGACTACGTGCTGATCCTCGACGCCGACACCGAGCTGCAGACGGGCTCGATCCCCTTCCTGCTGGGCCCGCTGGTCCACGACCCGGACTGCGGCGCGGTCACCGGCGTGGTCCGGGTGCGCAACGCCAACGAGGCGCTCGTCACCGCTTTCCAGGAGTGCGAGTACGCCTCGTCGGTGTCGATCCCGCGCTCCTGGCGCTCGAATCTGGGGCTGATGTCGATCGTGCCCGGCGGGTTCGGCCTGTTCCGCGCCGAGGCCGTGCGGCGGCTCGGCGGCTTCGATACCGGCCTCGGCGACGACACCGACATCACGCTGCGCCTCAGGAAGGCCGGCTGGCGGCTGGCCTTCACCACCGGCGCCACGGTCTGGGCCGCGGTGCCGCGGACCTGGCGCGGGTTGTTCCGCCAGCGCCGGCGGTGGGAGCGCAACATGGTCAAGATCCGCCTGCGCAAGCAGGGCGACTTGCTGCTGCCCTGGCGCTACGGCTGGCGCAATTCCCTGGTCGCGCTCGACACGCTCATCGTGCGCGTCTTCATGCCCTGGCTCTACTTCTCGGCCGCGATCTGGCTGCTCGCGACCGCGCCGCTCTCGACGCCGGTGCTGCTGACCAGCTTCTACTGGCTGTCGCTGTTCTTCACGCTGATCAAGCTCTTGATCGCCTACGACATCACCGCGTCGCCCCAGCCCCGGCGGTTCCTGATGCTGCCCTTGATTCCGTTCATGCGCCTGATGCTGCGGATCGTGGTCTTCCACGCCCAGGTCTCGGAGATGCTGCGGATCGGCTCGAGGCATCCCTACGTGCCCGAGCGGATCTGGCGCGAGACGCCGCACTGGTAGGCCGGGTCAGGCCGTGGTCAGCACGCCCCTCCAGGGTTCGTAGCTTCCGTTCTCGGGCACGACCCGGAAGCGGATGCCGTTGCGGCGAAGCTGGTTGCGCAGGATCTCGGTGAAGCCGTCGGCGCGCCCCTCGACCGTCCGGGCGGCGAGGTCGAACACCGTCGCGCCGTCGACCCGGTACCGGTCGGCGTGGACTACCTCGTAGCGATGATCGCCACCCTGCCGCTTCAGCGCCACGGAGAACATGCTGGCGAACATGCGGAGCTTGTCAGCTTCGGCATGTTGGCGAGGATATACTCCAGCCTTGATCACCCTGGCCGGCGTGCCGGCGGCGAAGCAGCCCGACGGCAGGTCGTCGTTCACCAGGCTGCGCGCCGCCACGACCACGTCGCTGCCGATGGTAACGCCCGGGTTGACCCAGGCATTGGGCAGCCAGACCCGGTCGCCGATCGTGACCTCGCCCCACTGGACGGGGAACCCGTCCCAGGCCGAGGAGTAGACGCCGTGGGTGAAGACCTTGGTCTCGATCCCGCCGCCGAACTCGTGGCCGATGGTGAGGCGCCGCGCGAGGTTGAGGTGGCCCGAGAACCCGAGATGCAGGAAGTCGCCCGCGACCATCTTGGAGTCCGGATCGAGGCTCGACCCGCCGCCGATCGAGGCGAAGCGGTTGAGGAACGCCTCGGCGCCGATCTCGACATGGTTTCCCTCGATCACCACGTGCTCGCGCACCATGGCGCGGTCGCCGAGGAAGCCGTGCTTCACGTTGATCCGCGCGGTCGGGTGGATGATGCAGTCCTTGCCGATCTGGAACATCGCGTCAGTCCCAGACCTGGCGATAGACCTCGAACGCCTCGGCGAGGCCGTCGAAGCCTGCGTCCATCCCGCGCACGCGCGCTAGGGCGTCGAGCATGCGTTCCTCGAAATAGTAGCGCGTAGTGAACTCGGTGTAGCAGTTCACCGCCTCGGCCTTGGCCTTCACGTCGGCCTCGTCGACCCGCATGTAGGTCGAGGGATTCATCAGCCGGTTATGCTTCGGCGTCTCGTAGCCGAGGATCGCCGCGCGACCCCTTGCGATGCGCAGGACTTCCTCGGTCAGCGCCTGGTGGTCCTGCATGGTCTCGGTCTGCGCGGGCGCGAAGATCGCGTCGGGGTCGATGGCCTTGACCGCGTGCGCCACGGCGCGGCGGATCGCGTCGCGCGACTCCTCGGAGCCGAAGAAGCGGATCGGCAGGCGCTCGACGCCGATGCCAAGCTGGTCGACGAACTGCACGCGCGCGGCCGGAATCCCGAGCCGGGCCGCGGCGGCAAGCTGGTCGCGCGCGTTGTGCTGCTCGCCGCGCGTCTTCGCCCGGTCGGAGAACACTAGCAGATGCGCCGCGCAGGTCGCGCGCACGCGGTGCAGCGTCGCGCCCAGGCCGAACTCGCTGTCGTCGGGATGCGGCGACAGGCACAGGATCCGCCGGTAGGGGAAGTCCATCGCTAGAGCCGCACCGCTAGAGCCTCTGGGCCGCGTCGGCCAGGATCGCGTCGACCCGGTCGATGTCGAGGAAGCTCATCGTGGTGCCGCCGACATTGCCCAGGTGGCCGAGGATGCGGTCGAGCACCACCTTGCCGCCGGCCTCGGGCGTCGCCGGCAGAAGCACGATGACGATGCCGTCGGCGTAGCGGCCGATATGGTCGACGTCGCGCAGCTTCTCGCGAAGCTGGCGGATCACGGTGGACTCGGTGGCCGGGCCGCCGGTGCGGAACATCAGGGCCGAGAACGGAATGCGGTAGCGCGTCTGCCGCCGCACCTCGTCGCGCAGCAGCGACAGCGCCACCTGGCGGCGATAGACCGGCAGGTCGGGCTCGGTCATCTGCTCGTCGTCGCGGTCGAACAGCCGGCCGCCGCGCACCGCCGCATGGCCCAGGTTCGTCATCGCGTAGGCGACGATGTCGTCATGCGCTAGCTTGTCGGCGTCGGTGCGCGCGCCGCAGCCCATGCACACCGCCTCGACCTTCGGCTCTTCGAAGCTGGCGAAGCATTGCCGGCAGCCGAACTGGTCGCCCACGACCTCGTGGTCGGTGCCGAGATGGCGCAGCGTGCCGTCGCATTTCGGGCAGACGCGCGCTTCGCCGTCCTGGGCGAAGGTGGCGATCGCGCCGACATAGCCGCAGCGGTAGTGGTGTAGCAGGGGCTGCGCGAACAGGTTCGCCGAGCCGCAGCTGACGCAGACCTCGCGGATGTTGAGGTTGGCGCTGCGGCAGGCGGGGCAGCGCGTCAGCCGGTCGAAGTAGCGCCGGTCGAGGTAGTCGCGGTCGGCGAGATAGGCGAGGTCGCTGTCGCAGAGCTGGCGCAGGTCGCGGTCGACCGCGGGCCAGTAGTAGTAGCCGCTGGCCTCGGCCGGCGCCCATTTCGGCTCCAGCGTGCCGCCCTCAGCGGCGATGCGCTTCAGGAGCCCGATGCGGCGCTCGTCGTCGGGCAGGCTGCGCAGCAGGTTCAGAAGCCTGGCGATGTCCTGGTCGTCCGTCACCGCCACGGCCCGATCCCCCGCTCAAAGGTCCAGTCGGCTGAAGGCGGCCACAATATCATGCGGGCAAAGGCCGGAGAAGGCCTATACCTGGGCTGCGTCAAGCCGGCGCGAGGCGGCGCAGCGACTCGAACTGGTGGATCGCGATGCCGGCCACGGCGCGGCCCTGGGGCAGGGTCCTGAGGCGCGCATGCAGCTCCGCTACGTCCTTCTCGAAGCGCGGCAGGCCGAGGCCGTAATAGCTCGCCTCGGGGCGGGCCGAGAGCTGGGTGGTGACGCTGAACCAGGCGGGGATCGGCCGGCGTTGCAGCGCCTGCAGCGCCGCGTCGGCATAGGCGATCGCTGCGTTCGGGTCGTTGCGGTAGGTGGTCAGCACGACTTCGTCGAGCTGCGCCAGGCAGGAATCGAGCAGGCTCTCGCCGCGCCGACCGGGATTGGCGACCTGGGCGAATTGCGGGCTTAGCGCCGCGACTGTCTTGACATCATAGAGGCGGCAGGCCGCGCGCGTCTCGGCGAACAGCGCCAGGGTGTTGCGGACGATGTCGGCGCGGCCGCTGCCGCTCCATCCCGCGACGGCCTGCGGCTCGACGTCCAGGATCAGCGACTCGAAGCGGAACACCTTGTCGTTGATGTGCATCGACTCGATCAGCTCCGCGGGCAGGCCCGCGGGCGGGTTGACCAGCCACGCCGTGTCGCCGACCAGGCAGCTCACGCGCAGGCCGCTGTCGAGCAGCGGCGCGAAGGCGGCGATGCCGGCGCGGTTGTCGGCCAGGTAGCGGCGGCGCTCGACCGGCGACAGCGCGATCGAGACCTGGGAAATGCCCATGCGGCGGCAGAGCTGGGCGACGGGCGCCCATCCCTCGGCCGGCATGCGGAAGACCTGGAGCTGCTTCGGCACGCTGCGGAACGTGCCGGTTTGGCGTGCCTCGGCCCGCGATGGCGGCAGCAGCGCCGCACCGGACGCAGCCAGCGCGCCGGCGAGCAGGCCGCGACGGCCGATCCTGCCGCGCGCGCTCATCGGGCGCCGTGCCCGCGGGCCGGACCGGATTGCGCGACGCGGCGCGCGCGCCAGCCATATCCCAACACCAGCAGGACGACCGGCACGATCGGCAGCAGCCACGGGCGCATCAGGAAGAACTGCGCCCCCAGGCCGATCACGGCCAGGAACGAGTCCACCACCTGAATGTAAAGATCGCCAAGCACCGCTTTCCTGCGCTCCAACGAGGTCGTGCGTCATGCACCTCGGGCATCATGCACGGTCGGGCAGGCTAGCGCTGTGACGATGAACACCGGGTTAACCCGGGTTTTGGTTAATGGGTAAGAGAGTTACCCGACCACGATCATCCGCCGATGTCGGGCACCAGGCCGGCGGCCTTGATGGCGTGGATGCAGATCGCCTCGTCGACCTCGCCGGCGGCGCCCGAGATCCCCATGGCGCCGATCGCGTTGCCCTCCGCGTCGCGGATGAAGACGCCGCCCAGCGCGTGCATCAGCCGCCCGTCGGCGGCGCCCTGGATGGCGGCGAAGAAGACCGGGTGGTCCTTGGTGCGGTCGCGCAGCGTGCGCAAGGGCAGGCCCATGGCGAAGCAGGTCCAGGCCTTGTTGATCGCGATCTGGCCGCGCAGGAAGCCGGCGTCGTCCTCGCGCGCCATGGCGATCAGGTGGCCGCCCGAATCGACCACCGCATAGGCCAGCGGCACCTCCTTCAGCTCGACCCGGCGCTTGCGCGCGGCGGCGATCATCTTCTCGACCTGGTCCAGGCTCAACGCGGCCATCGGATTCCCTTTCTTGTTCCCGTGCTTGGGGTTGCAACGCCCCGGGCGCATTCCACGCCACCCCTTGTAGCCGAGGCCCGGGCGCCTGCCCAGCCATGGGGGCCGCCGTGCTTGACCCCGTGGAATCGAAGCGGCACCTTGCCGCCGTTCGACCGGCCCCCCGGCCGGCGACGCGGATGCGTCGTGGATGCTCGCCACCTGTTCCTTGCCCGACCTGACCCTGGTCCTCGAAGCCATCGGCGCCCCCGCCTATGCGCTTGACCTGACCACGGGCGTCCCGCGGCTGCTCGCCGCCAACCAGCGCTACCTTCATTTGGTCGGATTGAACGGCGACCCGATCGCGGGCAGGCGCCCGGCCGAGTTGCTGCCCGACGAGCTGGCGCAGGCGATCGAGGCGGCGGCGGCGCGCGCGGCGGAACGGCGCGACGTCGTCGAGCTCACCGAGGAAGTGCCGCTGCCCAGCGGCACCAGGCAGTGGCGCAGCGCGCTCTCGCCGCTGGCCGACGCCCAGGGCCAGGTGGTACGGATCCTGGCGACGGCCAGTGGCGCGGTGCACCGGCCGATGGCCGAGGTCGGGCTGGTGCAGTCCGAGGCCAAGTTCCGCGGCATGTTCGAGCACGCGCCGATCGGCGTGGTGCTGTGCGCCGCCGACGGCGCCTTCGTCGACGTCAACGACGCCTTCGTCGACATCGTGGCGCGCGACCGCGACGACCTGGACGGCAAGACGCTGTGGTCCTTCGTGCCGCCCGAGAACGCGTCGATCGAGGGCGAGCAGATCGCCCAGCTCCACGCCACCGGCCGCGCCGGGCCGTTCGAGACCGAGTACCTGCGCGGCGACGACACGCGCGTCGCGGTGCGCGTGAACGCCATCGGCGTGGGCAGCGCCGACGGCGGCGAGCGCCTGATCTGGGCCTTCGTGGAAGACGTGACGCAGCGCCGCCGCGCCGACTTCCAGCTCCGCGCCTCGGAAAAGCGCATCGCGACGATCCTCGACACGATGGTCGACGCGCTCGTCGCCGTCGACCAGAACGGCCGCATCGAGAGCTTCAACAAGGCGGCGGAGGCGACCTTCGGCTACCCGGCGGCCGAGGTGATCGGGCGCAACATCGGATTGCTGATGCCCGAGCCGTTCGGGGAGACCT
>JAEULC010000023.1 GCA_016792605.1 Rhodospirillales bacterium | reverse complement strand
GGCTTGAACAGGCGTTCGGTCATTTCCGGCGCGAAGCCGGGGCCGGTATCGCGCACCGAGACCTCGAGAAATCCTGCCTCGCTTGCCGAGGGCGCGATCGCCACGGTCACCGTCCCGGGCCAGGGCCCGGCGCGGCCGATCTCCTCGACTGCGTTGCGCACCAGGTTCACGACCACCTGCTCCACCTGCAGCGGGTCGACCAGGGCGGCCGGCAGCCCGGGCGCGATCGCAACCTCCAGCCGCGCCCGGTTCTGGGCGGCGAGCGGCCGGAGCAGCTCGATCGCGTCGGCGGCGATCGGCCCCAGGTCGGCGCGCGTCCGGCGCATGTCGCCGCGGCGCAGGAACTCGCGCGTGTTGCGGATGATCTCGCCGGCGCGCTGGGCCTGCACCACGGCCTTGTCGATCATCGCCGTGGCCTGGGCCTGCTCCTCGGGGGTGAGCCGCGAGCGGTGCAGCGCGGTCTGCCCGGCGCGCACGAAGCTGATCAGCGCGGTCAGCGGCTGGTTGAGCTCGTGGGCGAGCGCGCCGGCCATCTCGCCGGTCGCGGTCAGCCGCGCCGCCTGGGCAAGCTCGGCCTCGTGTTCCTTCACCCGCGCCTCCGCCCGCCGCCGTTCCTCCTCCACCGAGCCGAGCAGCAACCCCGTCACTGCCACCGCCGCCATCAGGAGCTGGAACTGCGTCACCGCCTCGGCATCGAGCCCCTTGAACTGCACCGCCAGGATCAGCCCGAACTGCGTCGCGACGATGCCCCAGCTCGCCCACGGCAGTCCGCCGCGCAGCCCGATCCAGATCAGCGGCAGGAACAGGACATAGGCGAACTCGAAATGGTCGGTCGGCTCCAGCCCGAAGACCACCCACAGCCCGAAGGCGATCGCGGCGACCTGCGCCATGGCCTCGCGCGCGCGAATCGACGGGCGCGCGCCGTTGGCGAAGCGGTGCTTGCCGAGCAGCAGGATGAACGGCGTCAGTACCGCGATGCCGATCAAGTCGCCGATCCAGAAATGCAGCCCCACCAGCAGCGGATCGGCGCCGGCGAGACGTCCGGTGCCGTAGAACAGCCCGACCACGAGAACCGCGACGGCGAGAGCCGCTGCCAGGCCGACGCCCAGCAACAGCAGCAGGTCGCGATGCGTCGCGAGCGCGAGAATGCCCGGCGCGACCCGCCGCAGCACCTGCGCGGCGACCGCATAGACCAGCGCGATCGCCAGCACGGTTCCGATCGTCTCGGGCGCGAACAGCGGCAGGCCACGGAACAGCGTCTCGGACAAGGCCAGCGCCACGATGGTCGCCGGCAGGAACCGGTTGCCCTCGCGCAACAGCATGGCCAGGCACAGCCCGGCCGGCGGGTTCCAGGGCGTGATGCCGAGGACGAAGGGCTGGATCAGGCTCAGCCAGTCGAGCAGCGCATAGAGCGCGACATACAGGTAGATGAGCCCGGCCCGCTCCAGGCGGGACCGCTTCGACGGCAGGGCGGCGTGCGCGGCGATCGGGGTCATTGGCGGGCCATGCTCTGCGGCCGGTCAAGCCGGGTCAAGCAGCCGGCCCCGCCATGCCCCCGCGCGCGCGCCAGCGTTTCACTGCCGCTATTCCTCATGGTTAAAATAAATACTTAATTCTATTTCAACATATACAGTAAAAATTCCTGAAAAATGTCGATAAATACTTACTAAATAACGATCTTTCTCAAATTTATTTTTCCCTCGCCAAAATTTTATCTTGCCTTTTTGGTAATCTCGTCGTAAGTTCTTCTCGTGTTTGGCCAGGATGGCTGAACCGAAACGCCCAGAGTGCCGATGTCCAACAGGTAGGAGGACACCATGTTCCAGACGATTTCCCGCTTCATCCGCGACGAGTCCGGCGCCACCGTGATCGAGTACGGCCTCATCGCCGCCTTGATCTCGGTTTCCGCCATCTCGACGATGCAGGCGGTCGGCGGCCAGGTCGGCGGACTGTTCGCCCTGGTGAAGGACGTCCTGCTCGCCAATTCCTGATCGCGCGCCGTCGCGGCGCACGGCCGCGATCGGTGGAAGAACTCACTTGCAGATTTGGGGGTTACCATGACCTGGAATTTCCGGGGCTCGCTGAGCCGCGTCGATTTTCAGACTGCTTCGCGCATTGCCCTGCCCTTCCGCGGCTGCGGCTGGCTGACCGGGCCGGGAAGCCAGGGCAGCGCCAGCCCGGTGCTGGACGCCGAGCTCGACCTGGTGGCCCGCGACGACCTGCGCATCCTCGCCATCCAGGAGGAAGCGGCCGAGGCGGCTGAGCGCCAGGGCCTGCCGGCCCCGTCCGTCACCGGCTGCCTGTACCGGCTGGGCGACACGCTGCACCTGCTGGTCGGCGTCGAGGACGCGAACCTGGCCTTGATCAAGACGACGCTGCTGCCCGCGCTGATCGAGGGACGGCTGCACCTCACCACCGCGATCGACTTCGCCGGCTTCGCCGAGGACGCTCCCGGGGCCATGGCGCCAATGGGCATCACCCGCCGCGCCTTCGACCAAAGCCAGGGCGCCGTCTATTTCGACGCCTGCAACCTCAGCATCAGCTTCAACGCCTGGGGCATGGACGCGCCACAGGAGCGGCGGGTCGGCCAGCTGATGGTCGCCGGCGAGGAGTCCCACCCGCGCCTGTAACGGGCGCCAGCGTTCGCCAAAGCGGAGATCTGGGCGGTCGGCCGCGCTTGGCGCAGGAGGCCCGGGTTGTCGCGCCTACCCGCGACGATCCGGGCCTTCGCTCTTCTTCGCTTCCCCACGTAACCAGAACCGCCCGCAACAATCGTCCATGCGCAAATGATCGCGGGGCAGCACGATTCCGAATGCCTCGCCGGCGCCCAAGGCGGCTAGGGTCGGCCGGAAACGACATCCGAGACCTGCCCCGACATGACTCTGCCCGTCATCCTGGCGCTGCTGCCCGTCGCGATCCTGATCGCCCTGGGCCATGCGATCCGCCGTTCCGGATTCCTCGCCGAGGGCTTCTGGCCGCAGGCCGAGCGCCTCGGCTACTACGTGCTGCTTCCGGCGCTCTTCCTCCACGGACTGGCCACGGCGCGCATCGGCGACATCCCGATCCTGGCCCTGGTTCTCGTCCTGGTGGCGTCGACCGTCGTTGTCGCGGCGGCGCTGGTCGCGATGCGGCCGCTGCTGCCGATCGACGGCCCCGGCTTCACCTCGGTGTTCCAGGGCGGGGTCCGGTTCAACAACTATGTCGGCGTGACGATCGCGGCCGGGCTGTTCGGCGCCCAGGGCATCGCCATCGCCGCGGTCTGCAACGCCGCGATCGTACCGACGGTGAACATCCTGTGCGTCCTGGTCTTCGCGCGCTTCGGCACCACGCGGCTGTCGCTCGGCGGGCTGGCGCGGCAGATCGCCGCCAATCCGCTGGTGCTGGCCTGCGTCGGCGGAATCCTGCTGCAGGCCCTGGGCGCCGGACTGCCGCCGGGAATCGAGCCCGCGCTGCGCGCGCTCGGCCAGGCCTCGCTGCCGCTTGGCCTCCTCTGCGTCGGAGCTGCGCTCGATTTCGGCACGGCGCGGCGCTGGGTGCAGCCGATGCTGGCGGCGTCGGGCGCGAAGTTCCTGCTGATGCCCGCCGCGACCGTGCTGGCCAGCCTGGCCTTCGGCCTCGGCGGCGCGGCGGCGTCGGTGGCGTTGCTGTTCCAGGCGCTGCCGACCGCGTCCTCGGCCTACATCATGGCGCGACAGCTCGGCGGCGACGCGCCGCTGATGGCCGGCATCACGGCGACCCAGACGGTGCTTGCCGCCTTCACGATTCCACTGGTCCTGGCGGCCGCGGCGCTCCTCGGCCCCTAGAAAGTCATATCCGGTAGTCGCTGTTCAGCGCCCGGTCGAGCGCGCCCGGATCCAGCATCGCGCGGCGCAGGTCGGCGCCCGCAAGGTCGGCCTTGACGAAGGTCGATCCGCGCAGGTCGGCGGCGATCAGCTTGCAGTCGCGCAAGTGCACCTGGTCGAGCCGGCAGTCGCGCAGCGAACATCCCGAGAGATTGCGGCCCGACAGGCGCGCGCCGCCCATGTCCATGCCGCGGCGCACCAGCCGCGCGCCCGACCGGCCGTCCTTCGACAGCCACTCCTCGTGCTGGCGCACCGCCTCGGCAAAGCCGCCCGCCTCGAACCGGCGCTGCATCGTGACCACGTTCAGCGCCCATTCGGGCAGCACGTCCTTGGCGCCCTCGGTCTGGGAGAAGTCGGCGTCCTGGAGCTTCGCGCCCGCGAGGTCGAGATTCGACAGCGTGCAGCCCTCGAACTTCACGCCCGACAGGTTGGCGTCGCGGAAGTCGACGCCGGTCGCCTTCACGTCGATCATCGAGGCGTTGTTGAGGCGCGCGCCGGAAAAGTTCGAGTTCTCGATCGTGGCCCGCGCGAAGGACAGGCTGCGCCCGGCATCGACCGACACATTGCGGCGACCTTCGTAGGAGATGACCTGCGCGGTGCGGAACACGGTCTCGCTGGCGTCGACCTTGGAGAGATGCGCGCCGGTGAAGTCGCAGTTCTCGAACACGGCGCGCGTCATCCGGCTGCCGTCGAGCACCGCGCCGGCGAAGCTGCAGTCAAGGAAGGTCGAACGGTCGAACACCGCGCCGCGCAACGACGCGTTCGCGAAGTTCGCGTTGCGCACGGTGCGATCGACGATCATGACCAGGTCGAGCGTCTGTCCCGACAGATCCTGGCTGTCGTAGTTGGTCTGGGCGGGGCGACCTGGCATCGCCTGATCCACGATCGAACTCTCCTTGGCGTCGCGGGCGACGCATCTAAACACTATTTTTACGAATTTTCCATCCGGCCGCGCGCCGGACCGTCTTTCCCGGCCGCCTGGACGCACCATGCCCGTACTGCACCATCCGCCTGCCGGCTTAAGGATTGATAAAAATCGACCGCCGGCGGTGCAGGGCCAGCCTCGGAAATCCGCATGTCGCCACTAGAACTGCGGGATATTCCCCAACGACCCGCACCGGTTGTGCACGCAATGCGTCGCATGCCGCGGCGGCGCCGGATGCCGCGGCGCCGTTGCCGCGACTGTCGACGCGCCCCGCGCCCGCCACGCACCGACCGGCAGGGAAGCGACGTCCGCCGCGGGAATCGCGGTCGATTCTCGCGCGCGCGGAACCCTGCGCGCGAATCGTTTGACGAACGAATCACACGCGCGACCGACACGCCGCCGATCGTCGACCGCGCGCAGCCACGCCGCAAGACACGCGTCGCCGAGGGCCGTGACGACGCCACTTCCTGCAGCGCGACGACCGCCACGCAGGTTCCGCCGCACGTCGCCAAGTGACGATGCAGCCTAGGAAATGTCGATTTTCCGCCGGTTTCTCGACGTCAACGGCATTGGTGATTCGGCGATTCGTTCCGATGGCTTCGGCACAACATGAAGCTGCACTCATCCACAACAGATGCGCGCGCTTCGTTGCCAAGCTCTTGCTTGCGCCGATTTCCTGTGATTACTTCCGGCTTGTCGCCAGCGCGTCTGGCATCGTCACAAGGATCATGGGGATGGCCCAAGCTAAGACCACCACGGCCGCTACGGTCACGTTGAAGCATCTCGCGGCGGCGCTCGCGGAAAAGCACGACATGCAGAAGAAGGCGACGGAGGCGGTGCTGACCGACCTCGTTGCCCTCATGGTGAAGCACCTGAAGAAGGGTGAACGCATCCGCGTGCTCGGCCTCGGCATCCTGCAGGTGCGCAAGCGCGCCGCCCGCATGGGCCGCAATCCGGCCACCGGCGAAGCGATCAAGATCAAGGCGAGCAAGAAGGTCGCCTTCCGCGCCTCGAAGGAACTCAAAGAGGCCATCTGATCCGGCCGCTTTAGCGTTCCTGACGCAGAATCGCCTGCGGTTGGCGGGGCCTTGACGCCCCGTCGCCGCAGGCGTTTTCGTTTGGAGCGGATTTGACCGCAGGAAGGACTCCCTAGACATGACCGTCCGCGCCGGCCGCGAATTCCTGGCGATTCCCGGGCCAACCACCGTGCCCGACGAGGTTCTGCGGGCGATGCATCGTCCCGCGGTCGACCTCTACGGCGGCGGGTTGCCGCAGATCACGCAGTCGCTGCTCGACGACTTTCCGAAGATCTTCCGCACCAAGGGCCGTTGCTACCTCTACATCGCCAACGGCCACGGCGCGTGGGAAGCCGCGCTGACCAACGTGCTGTCGCGCGGTGACAAGATCCTGGTGCTCGAGAGCGGCCGCTTCGCCATGGGCTGGGGCGAGGCGGCGGCGCAGCTCGGCATCGAGGTCGAGATCCTGAAGGGCGACTGGCGCCGCGCCGTGCGCCCGGCCGAGGTGGAGGCGCGCCTGCGCCGGGACAAGCAGAAGAAGATCAAGGCGATCCTGGTGACGCAGATCGACACCGCCTCGGGCGTCGTCAACGACATCCAGGCGATCGGCAAGGCGATCAAGGCGGCGAAGCACGATGCGCTCTACATGGTCGACACGGTCGCCTCGCTCGCCTGCATGCCCTACGAGATGGACAGGTGGGGCGTCGACGTCTCGGTCTGCGGCTCGCAGAAGGGGCTGATGACCCCGCCCGGCCTGGGCTTCGTCGCCGCCAACGAGCGCGCGCGCAGGATCCACAAAACCGCAGGCCTGCGCACACCCTACTGGGACTGGACCGCGCGCGAGGGCAAGGAACACTACATGAAATACGCCGGCACGCCGCCGGAGCACCTCCTGTTCGCCCAGCGTGAGGCCCTCGACATGCTGATCGCGGAGGGCGACAAGACCCGCTTCCGCCGCCACGCGCTGCTGGGCGAGGCGACGCGGCGGGCGGTGACGGAATGGGCCAAGGGCGGCGCGGTCGCGTTCAACATCCTCGAACCGTCCGAGCGCTCGGACACGGTGACGACGGTGCTGATGGAAAAGGGCCGCGACCCCCAGCCCCTGCGCGCCTTCTGCGACGACAAGTGCGGCGTGGTCGTCGGCGTCGGCATCGGCGCGCTCGGCGGCAAGGCCATCCGCATCGCCCATATGGGCCATGTCAACGCGCCGATGATGCTGGGCACGCTGGCGACGATCGAGGTCGGCCTGGCGGCGCTGAAAATCCCGCACGGCAAGGGCGGGCTGCAGGCCGCGATCGACTATCTTGGCCGGGAAGTGAAGCCGTAGCGCCCATGGACAAGGCCGCCATCGAGGACGCCGCCGCGCGTTTCGTCGCTTCCCGCCGCAGCGGCGTGCCGATCGACCGCCTGCCCGACCGCTGCCGGCCCGACGGCCCCTTGGCCGCGCTGGCGATCCAGGACGCGACCGTGCGGCTGCTCGGCGAGCGGATCGCCGCGTGGAAGGTGTCGGCGCCGATCGACGGCGTGCTGATGCGCGGCGCGATCCTCGCTTCGCGCGTGTTCGACAGCCCCGCCCGCATCCCGGCCAGGCTGGCGCCGATGCTCGGCGTCGAGGCCGAGATCGCGTTCCGCTTCCCGAACGGCCTGCCGGCGCGCGCGACCGAGTACAATTATGAGGAGGTCGCGGCCGCCGCGATCGCCCTGCCCGCGATCGAGGTGGTGGACACGCGCTTC
>JAEULC010000337.1 GCA_016792605.1 Rhodospirillales bacterium | reverse complement strand
ACGTACTCCTTGCGCTTCTCCACCAGGGTCTGGGCCCGGACGGTGCGCGCGTACTGCACCCAGTTCGAGATGCCGATGGCGAACACCAGCACGAACAGCGCCAGGCGCGCATGGGTGTCGGGCGGCAGCATGGCCCGCGTGACGCCGTCGATCATCAGCGCGATCAGGATGGTCGGGAAGGTGAGCTGCACGTCGGCCAGGCGCATGATGACGATCTCGGCCCAGCCGCCGACATAGCCGGCGATGAGTCCGACCGTGATGCCCACGGTCATCGAGAACAGGACCGCGCACAGGCCGACGAGCAGCGAGACACGCAGCCCGTAGAGGATCGCCGAGAGCATGTCGCGCCCCTGGTCGTCGGTGCCGAGCACGAACTGCCAGGTGCCGCTTTCGGCCCAGACCGGCGGGTTGAAGGCGTCGATGAGCTGCAGCGCGCCGGGATCCCAGGGGTTCTGGGTCGAGATCCAGGGCGCCAGGATGGCCGCCGCGATCATCCCCAGGGCGACGACCGCCGCGACCTGCGTCAAGGTCGATGACCGGAAGCTGTACCAGAGGTCGCTGTCGCGCGCGCGGGCGATGAGGCTTGATGCCGCCATTGTCACATGCCCCGCTCGGGCGCCGACCGGTCGACGCGCAGCCGGGGGTCGACCAGGTAGTAGAGCAGGTCGACCACCAGGTTGATGCCGACGAAGAACACGGCGATCAGCATCAGGTAGCTCGACATCACCGGGATGTCGGCGAACTGCACGGCCTGCAGGAACAAGAGGCCCATGCCGGGCCACTGGAACACCGTCTCGGTGATGATGGCGAAGGCGATGATCGAGCCGAGCTGCAGCCCGGTGATGGTGATGACCGGGATCAGCGTGTTCTTCAGCGCGTGGCCGAAGTTGATCGCCCGGTTGCTGAGGCCCCGCGCGCGGGCGAACTTGATGTAGTCGGTGCGCAGCACCTCGAGCATCTCCGAGCGCACCAGCCGCATGGTCAGCGTGAGCTGGAACAGGCCGAGCGTAATCGCCGGCAGGATGATCGACTTCCAGCCGCTGGCACTGAGCAGGCCAGTGGTCCAGAACCCGATCCGCGTCACCTCGCCGCGCCCGAAGGTCGGCAGCCAGCCCAGCACCACGCCGAAGAACAGGATCAGCAGGATGCCGATCAGGAAGGTCGGCAGCGAAATCCCGACCAGGGACAGGGTGAGGAAGGCGCGGCTGAGCCAGTGCCGCGGCTTCAGCCCGGTGAAGACGCCCATCGGGATGGCGAGCGACAGGGCGAGCAGGGCGGCCATGATCGACAGCTCCAGCGTCGCCGGCAGGCGCTCGGCCAGAAGGTCGCCGACCGGCTTCACCGTGCGCAGCGAGACGCCCAGGTTCCCCGTCATCAGGTTGCCCACGTAGCGCCCGAATTGGACCAGCACGGGGTCGTCAAGGCCCAGGTTCGCCCGCATGCGCCGGACGTCCTCCGGCGACGTGTCCTGCCCGATCATCTGCTGCACCGGGTCGCCGACGAACTGGAACATGCAGAAGGCGGCCCAGGCGACGATCACCAGCACCAGCAGCGATTGGAACAAGCGTTCGACGACGTAGGCGATCATGGGTACACGATCATGAGTGGCCGTTCATGGGCGGGTTATACGCGGGTTGCGGGTGGGGCGACTACCCATCCTGCGTCAAGGCGCCGCTGGCGACAAGGTCGCGGGCAAGAAGAAGGCGGGGACCTGGCCCCGCCTTCCATCCCGAAAGACCGCTGAGGCCCTACTTCATCTGCACGTACCACCACAGGAACTCGTTGCCGGCGTGGGGCTCGAGATGGGCGATGGTGTCGCGCGCCGACCAGGCGATGGTCTGCTGGTGCAGCGGGATATAGGCCACCTCGTCGATCGCGATCTTCCAGGCGTCGTGGATCAGCGCGTCGCGCTTCTTCTGGTCGGTTTCCTGGGCGATCCTGTCGACCAGCTCGTCGAACGGCTTGTTCGACCAGCGGCCGTAGTTGCAGCAGGTCGCGGTCGGCTTGCCGTCGGGTCCGGTGGCCACCGTCCGGTGCAGGAACTGCATCGGGTTCCACGAGTCGTAGCTGCCCGGCGCCCAGCCCAGCATGTAGAAGCTGGTCTCCATCTTCTGGTACTCGCCGAACAGCACCGTGTTCGACTTGGTGACCAGGTTCACCTTGACGCCGATCCGCTGCAGCATGCCCACGGTGGCCTGGCAGATCGGCTCGTCGTTGACGTAGCGGTCGTTCGGGCAGTCGAGCTGGACCTCGAAGCCGTTCGGATAGCCCGCGTCGGCCAGCAGCTTCTTCGCCGCGTCGGGATTATAGGGCAGGCGCTTGAACGACTCTTCCCAGCCGTGAATGCCCTTGCCGATCATCATCGCCGAGGGCTCGGCCATGTTGCGCATGACCTTGGTCTTGATCGCCTGGATGTCGATCGCCTGCAGGAAGGCCTGGCGCACCCGCTTGTCCTTGAAGGGATTCTTTCCTTTCACGCTGGAGTACATCAGCTCATCGCGATGATGGTCGAAGCCGAAATAGACCACGCGCGTCTCGGGCGACGAAATGACGCGCGTGCCCTTGTTGTTGTTGATGCGGTCGATGTCCTGGACCGGCACCGGCTCCATGAAGTCGATCTCGCCCGACAGAAGCGCAGCGACGCGGGTCGGCGCCGACTTGATCGGCGTGAAGATCACCTCGGTGACGTTGGTCTTGAACTGGTCCTTGGCCCACCAGTTCGGGTTGGCGACGAACACCGTCTTCACGTCGGCCTCGCGGCTCTTCAGCATGAAGGGGCCGGTGCCGTTGGCGTTGGTGGTGGCGAAGTTCGGCGCGTCGCCCTTGGTCGGGTCGGCGACCTCGGTCGCCTTGTTGTCCTCCGACCAGGCCTTGGAGAAGATACCCCAGGTCGCCCACTCGACATGCAGGATGGGGTTCGGCTTCTCGGTGACGAAGTCGACCGTGTGGTCGTCGACCTTCTTCACTTCCTTGACGCCCGGCAGGCGGCCCTTGAGGTCCGAACCCTTGGAGCGCACGCGGTCGGCCGAGAACACCACGTCGTCGGCGGTGAACGGCTTGCCGTCGTGGAACTTCACGCCCTTGCGCAGGTGGAAGCGCCAGCGCGTGGGCTCGACGATCTCCCACTTCTCCGCCAAGCCCGGCTCGATCGCCAGCGTCTTCGGGTTGCGGCGGATCAGGCCCTCGTACACGTTGCTCATGATGCTGAGCGACAGGGTCTGGTTGCGCATGTAGGGATCGGCCGAGTTCAGGTCGCCCTGGCTGGCCCATTTCAGCGTCTTCGCCGCGGCCGGAGTCGTTGTCGTCGCAACGATCGCGGTGCTTCCCAGCAGGCCGAGCGCAAGCATGCCCAGCGCCGTCAACATTGTCCGATTCATGGCTACCCCTCTCTGACGGTCGGCCGTCTGCGCGTGGACCGCGCCGTTTGCACCTTCGTCCGGCCCCGTATGCCGCGATATTAAAGCGCGGACTTTGCCCAAGTCCAGCACGGGCACTGGCCCGGATCGCCTTGGTCCTATAGAAGAATTTGCATGGATAGCGGCAAATGTCTCCGCGATTTCGGCTTTGTCATCGGCCACCTGCCGGCGGGGGCGCGCAATGCGATCACCGACGTGCCGGGCCTGCGCGTCGGCCACGCCACGCGGCTGGACGGGGCCGCGCGTACGGGCGTGTCGGCCGTTTTGCCGCACGGCGACAACCTTTATCGCGAAAAGGTCGTTGCGGCGCAGTACGTACTCAACGGATTCGGTAAGTCTACGGGGCTTGTACAGGTGGAAGAGCTGGGCACGATCGAGACGCCGATCGCGCTGAGCAACACCTTCGCGGTCGGCACTTGCGCCACGGCGCTGGTCCGCCACGCCATCGCTACCAATCCGGATATTGGTCGCAAGACGGTGACGGTCAACCCGGTCGTGCTGGAGTGCAACGACGGGTTTCTGAACGACATCCAGGCGCTTGCCGTCGGCGAGCAGGACGTCGCCGCGGCGATCGCCTCGGCCGGTTCCGACGTGGCGCAAGGGGCGGTCGGCGCCGGCACCGGCATGTCGGCCTTCGGGCTCAAGGGCGGCATCGGCACGGCATCGCGCGTCGTCTCCCTGGACGACCGGGGCTACCACCTGGGCGCATTGGTCCTGGCCAATTTCGGCCGCCGCGACGACCTGAGGATCGACGGCCGCCCGGTCCCGGTGCCCGGCGGCCGGGGCGGCCCGGGCGGCGCAGACGTCGGCTCGATCTGCATCGTGCTGGCGACCGATATACCCATGGATTCGCGCCAGCTGCGCCGGGTCTGCCGCCGCGCCGGCGTGGGCATGGCGCGCGTCGGATCCTTCATGGGCCACGGCAGCGGCGACATCGTGGTCGCCTTCACCACCGCCAACCGGGTACGCCACGACGAGCGCCGTGCCGTCGTATCGCATGCCGTGCTGAACGAGCCGAAGATCGACCCGGTCTTCCGCGCCGCCGCCGAAACGGTCGAGGAAGCGATCCTGAACGCCATGGTCGCCGCGCCGGCGATGGAGGGCCGCGGCGGCACGCGCGAATCCCTGGCTGACCAATTGCGCGCGCTTGGGTATGGTCGGTCGCGGTGAGCCACCGCCTTAAGGGGAGAATAGCGCGATGGGCCTGCTATCCTGGATCGTTTTCGGCCTGCTGGCCGGCATTATCGCCAAGTTCCTGATGCCCGGGCGCGACGGTGGCGGAATCATCGTCACGATCATCCTGGGCATCGTCGGCGCCGTCGTCGGCGGGTTCATCGCCACCGCCCTCGGCCTGGGCGACGTGACCGGGTTCAATGTCCGCAGCTTCATCATCGCGGTCGGCGGCGCGATCCTGGTGCTGCTGCTCTACCGCCGGTTCAAAGGTTAAGATGCGCGGGGACGGCCCCGCACCCCTGCCCCGCCCATCCCCGGGGCATGGCTGGGTGGCGAAGCCGTACTTTGACCTACCCCCCGCCGGGCTGCTTTAATGCGCAATCCGAAGCCATCGTCCGGGGATTGAAGCCATGAAGCCGCTCGTCAACTCGCCCTCCGCGCGGGATATCGCCTATTTCGTTCATCCGTACACCAATCTGAAGGCCCACCTGAACGACGGGCCGCTGATCATCCGCGAGGGCAAGGGCGTCTGGGTCACCGACGACGCCGGCAACAAGTACATCGAGGGCCTGGCCGGGCTGTGGTGCGCCTCGCTCGGCTTCGACGAGACCCGCCTGGTCGAGGCGGCGATCGCGCAGATGAGGAAGCTGCCCTTCTACCATGCGTTCGCCGGCAAGTCGCACGACCCGGGCATCGACCTGGCCGAGCGCCTGGTGAACATGGCGCCGGTACCGATGTCCAAGGTGTTCTTCGCCAACTCGGGCTCCGAGGCCAACGACACCGTCGTGAAGATGGTGTGGTACTTCAACAACGCGCTCGAGCGGCCGAAGAAGAAGAAGATCATCTCGCGCATCAAGGCCTATCACGGCGTGACCGTGGCCTCGGCAAGCCTGACCGGCCTGCCGGCCAACCATCGCGACTTCGACCTGCCGATCGCGAACATCACCCACACCGAGTGCCCGCACTACTACCGCTTTGGCAAGCCGGGCGAGACCGAAGAGCAGTTCGCGACCCGCATGGCGGAAGCCCTGGAGGCGAAGATCATCGCCGAGGGCGGCGCCGAGTGCTGCGCGGCCTTCATCGCCGAGCCGATCATGGGCGCGGGCGGCGTGATCGTGCCGCCGAAGGGCTATTTCGAGAAGATGCAGGCGGTGCTGAAGAAGTACGACATGCTGATGATCGCCGACGAGGTGATCTGCGGCTTCGGTCGCACCGGCAACATGTTCGGCACCGAGACCTTCAACATCAAGCCGGACATCATGGTGATGGCGAAGGCGCTGTCGTCGTCCTACCTGCCGATCTCGGCGGTGATGATCAACGACAAGGTGTTCGACGCGCTGATGAACAACAGCGGCAAGATCGGCACCTTCGCGCATGGCTACACCTACTCGGCGCACCCGGTTTCGGCCGCGGTCGCGATCGAGACGCTGAAAATCTATGAAGAGACCAACATCATCGCCCACGTGAAGAAGGTCTCGCCGGCGATGCAGAGCGGCCTGCGCAAGTTCGCCGACCACCCGCTGGTGGGCGAGGTGCGCGGCACGGGCCTGATCGGCGCGATCGAGCTGGTGAAGGACAAGGCGACCAAGGAGTCCTTCGACGTGAAGCTGGGCGTGGCGCCCTACCTGGTGAAGCGCGCCCAGGCGCACGG
>JAEULC010000484.1 GCA_016792605.1 Rhodospirillales bacterium | reverse complement strand
GAAGAGTTCCCGTTCATGTCGTTCCGCGCGGGCATGGTCGCGGGCGTGCCGGCACGGGTGTTCCGCATCAGCTTCACCGGCGACCTGTCGTTCGAGATCCAGGTCAAGGCCAGCCACGGGCTGACGCTGTGGAACGCCTGCATGGCGG
This sequence comes from Rhodospirillales bacterium, assembly GCA_016792605.1. GTDB lineage: Bacteria > Pseudomonadota > Alphaproteobacteria > JAEULC01 > JAEULC01 > JAEULC01. The sequence goes on along the minus strand of JAEULC010000484.1, from coordinate 7,940 downwards.
CCGGCGAGAAATACGGCATCACGCCCTATGGCCTGGAGGCGATGCATGTGCTGCGCGCCGAGAAGGGCTACATCATCGTCGGCCAGGAGACCGACGGCACGGTGAGCCCGCATGACCTCGGCATGTCCTCCCTGGTCAACGACAGGAAGCCGGACTTCATCGGCAAGCGCGGCCTGAAGCGCCAGGACCTGCAGCGCCCCGACCGCAAGCAGCTCGTGGGCCTTGCGATCGTCGATGGCGACCGCAAGCCGTTGCCCGAGGGTGCGCACCTCGTCGACGACGCCGACGCGCCGACGCCGGTGCCGATGCTGGGCTTCGTGACCTCGAGCTATTTCAGCCCGACAGTCGGCCACCCGATCGCCCTGGCGCTGGTCAAGAATGGCCGGGCGCGCATGGGGCAGGAGATCTACGTCGCGCTGCCCGACCGCGCGGTCAGGGTGAAGATCGTGTCCCCTTGCTTCTTCGACCCGGAAGGCAAGCGTCTCCATGGATAACCACCACCATCTCGACGCCGTGCCGCGGCTTGGCGCGCTCGATCACCTGGGCCTGGCGGCGCGGGCCGGGAGCGACGCCGGTGGGGCAGGGCTGTGGCTCGCCGAGCGGCGGTTCCTGGCCAAGCTCAACCTGCGCGGCGATCCGGGCAATGTCGCGTTCATGGAAGCGGCGGCGCGCGAGTTGGGCGGCTTCCACCCCCGCGTGATCCCGAACACGGCGGTGCGCACGATCGGCTTCGACATGTTGTGGCTGGGTCCGGACGAATGGCTGGTCGTCGGCCCGCCCGGCACCGAGGCGGCGTTCGAGGCGCGGCTCAACGCCGCGGTCGGCCCGCATGGCGGCACGGTGACCGACGTGACCGAGTCCCGCACCACGATCCTGGTCACCGGCCCCCGGGCGCGCGACGTGCTGGCCAAGGGCTGCCCGATCGACTTGCACCCGCGCGCCTTCGCAGCCGGAAGCTGCGCCCAGACCCTCGTCGCGCGGGTTGGCGTCCTCCTCCACCGCACCGACGAGGGCGCGGCGAACGAGCCGCCGCGCTTCGAGCTGCACGTGCTGCGCAGCTTCGCCGACTATCTCTGGCGCTTCCTCGAGGACGCCGGCGTCGAGTACGGCGTCGCGGTCGTAGAAGGATAGGGCTACTCCGGCCCTTCTAGGTCTTCTTGGTCGTCATGCCCGGGCTTGTCCCGGGCATCCATCTGCCTCTCGCTCCGCGCGGTGGAAATGGATGGCCGGGACAAGCCCGGCCATGACGGAGAAGGAAGAGACTTGGAGTTCACACCCGCTCGATCAGCATTGCGATGCCCTGGCCAATGCCGATGCACATGGTGCAGACGGCGTAGCGGCCGCCGGTCTTGTGCAGTTCCGCCGTCGCCGTCGCGGCGAGGCGCGCGCCGCTCATGCCGAGCGGGTGGCCCAGCGCGATGGCGCCGCCGTTCGGGTTCACGTGCGGGGCGTCGTCAGGCAGGCCGAGCTGGCGGGTGACGGCGAGCGCCTGGGCGGCGAAGGCCTCGTTCAGCTCGATCACGTCGATCTGGCCGATCTTGAGCCCCAGGCGGTCGAGCAGCTTCTGCGTCGCCGGAGCGGGACCGATGCCCATGACGCGGGGCGGGACACCGGCGGTGGTCATGGCGACGATCCGCGCGCGCGGCGTCAGCCCGTTCCGCTTGGCGGCGGCCTCGGTCGCGACCAGCATGGCCGCCGCGCCGTCGTTGACGCCTGACGCATTGCCCGCGGTGACCGTGCCGCCCTTGCGGAACGGCGTGCCGAGCTTCGCCAAGGCCTCGATCGTGGTTTCGCGCGGGTGCTCGTCGCGGTCGACGACGGTCTTGGTCCCCTTGGGGCCGGGGACCTCGACGGCGACGATCTCTTCCTTCAGGCGGCCGGACTGGATCGCCTTCAGCGCCTTCTGCTGGCTGCGCAGCGCGAACTTGTCCTGGTCGGCGCGGGCGACCTGGTGGTCCTCGGCGACGTTTTCGGCCGTCTCGGGCATGGCGTCGGCGCCGAACTTGGCGGCGAATGCCTTGTTGAGGAAGCGCCAGCCGATCGTGGTGTCGTAGATCTCGGCGTTGCGCGAGAAGGCGGTCTCGGCCTTCGGGATCACGAAGGGCGCGCGGCTCATGCTCTCGACGCCGCCGGCGATGCCGATCTCGGCCTCGCCTGTGCGGATCATGCGCGCCAGCGAGCCGACCGCGTCCAGGCCCGAGCCGCACAGCCGGTTCACGGTCGCGCCGGACACGGTCTCCGGCAGACCGGCCAGGAGGGCGGCGATGCGCGCCACGTTGCGGCTGTCCTCGCCCGACTGGTTGGCGCAGCCATAGATCACGTCGTCGAGCGCGGCCCAGTCGACCTTCGGGTTGCGCTGGACCAGCGCTTTGATCGGCGTCGCCGCCAGGTCGTCGGTGCGCACCGACGACAGCGAGCCGCCGAACCGGCCGATGGGCGTGCGGATGGCGTCGCAGATGAAGGCGTCGGACATTGGGCGTTCTCCCTGGGAACTGACTTGCCGCAGCTTTAGCCTTATGGGGGCGATGTCGCAACCCGGCCTGCCGATGGCGCTGGCATGCGCCGGGCGCGGGGCGATCCCTGCTACCAGCGGGCGCGTATCGCAAGGAGAGGCGCCATGGAGCAGGTGAGGCTGGGCAGCACGGGGCTGAAGGTATCGCGCCTGTGCCTGGGCTGCATGACCTTCGGCACGCCCAAGTGGCGGCCCTGGGTGCTGGACGAGCAGGCGAGCCGCCCGATCATCGCCCGCGCGCTGGAACTCGGCGTCACGTATGTCGATACGGCCGACATGTACTCGCAAGGGGTGGGGGAGGCGGTCGTCGGACGCGCGCTGCGCGACTTCGCCCGGCGCGATGACGTGGTGATCGCGACCAAGGTGTTCTACGCGATGAGCGACCGGCCGAACGACCAGGGCCTGTCGCGCACCCACCTGATGAACTCGATCGACCGGTCGCTGAAGGCGCTCGGTACCGACTATGTCGACCTCTACCAGATCCACGCCTTCGATCCCGAAACGCCGATCGACGAGACCCTGCAGGCGCTCGACGACATCGTGCGGTCGGGCAAGGTGCGATACCTGGGAGCCTCGGCCATGGCGGCCTGGCAATTCGCGACCATGCTCCACCGGGCGGGCGAGCGCGGCTGGACGAAGTTCGTCGCCATGCAGAACCACTACAACCTGGTCCACCGCGAGGAGGAGCGGGAGATGATCCCGCTGTGCCGCGCCGAGGGCATCGCGGTTGTGCCGTTCTCGCCGCTGGCGCGCGGGTTCCTGGTCGGCAACCGCCGCAAGGACAGCGACGGCACCACGCGCGCGCGAACCGACCAGTACGCCCGGGAATACTATTACCAGGACGCGGATTTCCGGGTGCTCGACCGCGTGGTCGCCCTGGCCGATACGAAAGGCGTAAGCCCGGCGCAGGTGGCGCTCGCCTGGGTGGCGGGGCGGCCGGGCGTCACCGCGCCCATCGTCGGCGTCAGCAAGATCGCGCAATTGGAGGAAGCGGTGAAAGCGCTTACCATATCGCTCGCCGATGTCGAGCGGGCGTCGCTGGAGGAACACTATGTGCCGCGCTTGCCCTGCGGCTGAACCTAACGGCGAGTTTCGTTGACTCGCGGCGCGTGGCATGGAAGCATCGATCAGATAAATCAAAAGCTTTGCACAAAGACTGGATTGGATGGGTGAGCGTCGTTCGGGGGGATGACGCGAAGCGGCTTGGAGAAGGTCGGCACACCCGTTCAGTGGGCAGGGGGATTTAGAGACGGGATGCTGCGCTTCTTCGGAAAGCACGCGCTCTTCATGGTGATCACGCTGATCGCCGTGTCGTTCATTGTCTTCATGATGAACGAATTCTCGCCGGGCGATGTCGCGCGCAAGGAGCTGGGCGCCTACGCCACCCAGGAGCAGGTCGACCTCCTCACCGAGCGCCTGGGCCTCAACCGGCCGGTCGTGGTCCGCTATTTCGAGTATATCGGCAAGCTGCTGCAGGGCGACCTCGGCTACTCGCAGCGCTTCAAGGTTCCGGTCAGCGACATCATCTTCAACCGCCTCGGCAACACCGCCTTCCTTGCCGCGATCAGCTTCGCCCTGATCGTGCCCCTGTCGATGCTGCTCGGCATCGTCGCGGGCATGCGCGAGGGATCGCTTGTCGACCGGTCGATCACCATCTTCGCCACCATGGCGGCCTCGGTGCCCGAGTTCGCCATGGGCGTGTTCCTGGCCTCGATCTTCGTCGTCTGGCTGAAGGTGCTGCCCGGCACGGCGACCCTGCTGCCCGACGCCGCGGGATGGTCGATCGGCGCCCAGCTGGTCCTGCCGGTCGCGGTCATCGTGCTCTACGACATGGGCTACGTCGTCAGCATGATCCGCGCCTCGATGGTCGAGGTGATGCAGCGCCCCTATATCCGGACCGCCGTTCTGAAGGGCATGAGCTTCCGGCGTGTGATTCTGCGCCACGCGCTGCGCAACGCGATGATCAACCCGGTCACGGTCATCATGCTGCAGATCAACTACCTGATCGCCGGCGTGGTGGTGGTCGAGACGGTGTTCGCCTACCCGGGATTCGGCCGGATGATGCTGGAGGCGGCGCTGTTCAAGGACATCGCGCTGATCGAGGCCGGGGCGCTGGTGGCCGTCTTCGTGTGCGTGGCGACGCAGATCCTGGGCGACCTCGGCTACATGGCGCTCGATCCGAGAATCCGGGCGTAGCGGAGAGGGCATCGGCATGACCTTGCAGACGACCATCGACCGCCTACCGCCGACGCGATCGGCGCCGCCCGGCGCCCTCGCTTCCGCGCTGAAGCAGGTGGCCCGGCTCGGCGAGAGCTGGCCGGCCATGATCGGCGGCGGGCTGGTGCTGTTCTGGGTGGCGATGGCGGTGCTCGCCCCGGTCCTGGCGCCGCACCCGCCCAACGCCAACAACATGGCGGCGCTCGCCTACCCGTTCCCCTCGGCCAAGCACTGGCTCGGCACCGACCACCTGGGGCGCGACATCCTCTCGCGCCTGATGTGGGGCGCGCGCACGGTGCTGCTGGTGGCGCCGGTCGCGGTCCTGGGCGCGGCGGTCATCGGCTCGTTCCTGGGCCTGATGGCCGGCTACTACCGCGGTTGGGTCGACGGGGTCATCAGCCGCGTCGGCGACATCATCCTCTCCTTCCCGGTGATCATCCTCTACATGATCATCCTGGCGAAGTTCGGCTCGTCGGCGCTGAACATCATCGTGGTCATCGCCGTCACCAAGGCGCCGATCATCGCCCGCATCGTGCGCGGCATCACGCTGGAGCTGCGCGAGCGCGACTACGTGATGGCCGCCAAAATGCGCGGCGAGTCGTCGCTCTACATCATGTTCTTCGAGATTCTGCCCAATGCGCGCGGGCCGCTGATCGTCGATTTCTGCCTGCGCCTCGGCTACACGACGATCATCATCGGCGTCCTTGGCTTCCTCGGCATTGGCCTGCCGCCGCCCGACCCGGACTGGGGCGGCATGGTGAAGGACACCTACGGCATGATGCTGGTCTGGCCGCACATGTCCCTGATTCCCTGCGCCGCCGTGTCGTCGCTGGTGATCGGGTTCAACCTCCTGGCCATCGGCCTGCGCGAGATTTCGCTGCGTGACTGACCGGACCGTCTCCCCGCTGCTGGAATTCCGCAACGCGCGCATCTCGTTCATGCTGCGCGTGGGCGAGGCCAATGTGATTCCAGGCCTCAGCTTCTCGATCAACCCCGGCGAGGCGATGGGCCTGGTCGGCGAATCCGGCTGCGGCAAGTCGACCGTCGCGCTGGCGATCATGCGCTACCTGGGCCGCGCCGGGCGCGTCACCAGCGGCCAGATCATGTTCGAGGGCCGCGACATCGCCTCGATGAGCGAGGACGAGCTGCGCCGGATCCGCGGTAAGCGCCTGGCGATGGTTTACCAGGACCCAATGAGCAGCCTCAACCCGGTCAAGACGATCGGCAGCCAGCTCATGGAAGTGCCGATCATCCACGACGATGCCGACGAGGCCAAGGCGCGGGCCATGGCGCTTCGGATGCTGGACGAGGTGAAGCTGCCCGACGCGGCCTCGGTGATGAACCGCTATCCGCACCAGCTCTCGGGCGGCCAGCAGCAGCGCGTGGTGATCGCCATGGCGCTGATCACCCAGCCCTCGCTGCTGGTCATGGACGAGCCGACGACCGGCCTGGATGTGACGGTCGAGGCGGCGGTGCTCGACCTGGTGCGCGAGCTGCGCCAGCGCCACAACTCCGCGATTCTGTTCATCAGCCACAATCTCGGCACCGTGGTGCGGGTCTGCGACCGCATCGGCGTCATGTATGCCGGCGAGATGGTGGAGCAGGGAACGATCCGCGAGGTCTTCGCCAATCCCGGCCATCCCTACACGCGCGGGCTGCTGGACTGCCTGCCGACACTGGGGCGCGACAAGCACGGCAGCCCGCTGTCGACCATTCCGGGCCAGGTCGGCTCCCCGCTGTCGCGCCCGCCGGGCTGCTCCTTCGCCAAGCGCTGCGCCTTTGCCGAGGAGGGCCGCTGCACCACGGTGCCGATCGCGATCGAGACGCTCGGCGGCGGGCATCTGGCGCAGTGCGTCCGCACGCGCGAACTGCCGCCCTACCAGCGCCGCGAGGGGCTTTCGGGCGTGGGCAACGACGACGAGTCGGTGCCGGCGATGCTCGAGATCACGGCGCTGCGCAAGACCTACAGGCAGACCCACGGCCTGTTCGGCGACACCGGCAAGACGGTCAAGGCGCTCAACGACGTCGACATGTTCGCCAAGCCGGGCAAGACGCTGGCGATCGTCGGCGAGTCGGGCTGCGGCAAGTCGACCCTGGCGAAGGTGCTGAGCGGCCTGGTCACCTCGACCGACGGGGCCGTCCGGCTCGAGCGCGAGGAGATCGGCACTGTCGGCGTCGACAAGCGGCCGCAGTCGCTGAAGCGCAAGCTGCAGATGGTGTTCCAGAATCCGGATTCGACGCTCAATCCCAGCCACAGCGTCGGCTACGTGATCGGCCGCGCGCTGCGCCGCCTCAAGGGCATGAGCAGGCGCGAGGCCGAGAACGAGACCGCGCGCCTGCTCGACGTGGTCAAGCTCAACGGCGACTTCGCCCACCGCAAGCCGCACCAGCTCTCGGGCGGGCAGAAGCAGCGCATCGCCATCGCCCGCGCGCTCGCCGGCGATCCCGAGGTTATGATCGCCGACGAGCCGGTTTCGGCGCTCGACGTCTCGGTCCAGGCCGCGATCATCAACCTGCTCAACGAACTCCAGACCGAGCGCAAGACCACGTTCCTGTTCATCTCGCACGACCTCGCGGTCGTGCGCTACATGGCCGACCACGTGGCGGTAATGTACCTGGGCAAGGTGGTCGAGTTCGGTCGCGCCGCCGAGGTATTCGAGCCGCCGTTCCACCCCTATACAGAGGCGCTGCTGTCGGCGGCGCCCGTGCCCGACCCGACGCGCCAGGGCGAGCGCATCATCCTGGACGGCGCGCTGCCCAGCGCCACCGACCTGCCGCCGGGCTGCCCGTTCTCCAGCCGCTGCCCGCGCAAGGTGGGGGCGATCTGCGACACCACGCCGCCGCCCGAGCAGCAGCTCGGCCACGGCCACCGCATCGCCTGCCACATCCCGGCGGTCGAGCTGGTGGCGCTGCAGCGCGGCGGCGCGCCGGCGAAGGTCGCGGCCAAGGCCTGAGCGCGCTATATAGGCCCTCGCGCCCCGGAGCAGAGGGCGAGGAGGGAACCGATGTCCGACCGCACCACGACGACGAAGTCCAGCTTCGGCACGGCCGCCTATGGCGGCGATGCCTGGTCGCAGCGCGTGCTGCCCCATGCGGCCGAGATCGGCAGCCTGTGGGCGCCCTACGCCGTGGGCAGCGAGTGGACGACGCTGCGCGCCGTGGTCATGCACCGGCCGGGCGAGGAGCTGGCAGCCTCGCTCGCCGAGCCGGA
>JAEULC010000415.1 GCA_016792605.1 Rhodospirillales bacterium | reverse complement strand
TGCGCGTCCACTTCGTCCACCAGCGGGGCCAAGGCCCGAAGCCGCTGCCGCTGGTCATCAGCCACGGCTGGCCGGGCAGCTTCGTCGAGATGCGGCGCATCCTGCCGCTGCTCACCGACCCCGCGGCGCATGGCGGCGATGCGGCGGACGCGTTCGACGTGGTCATCCCGTCCCTGCCCGGCGTCGGCTTCACGGACCCGGCGCGCGAGCGCGGCATGACGCCGCAGCGGATCGCCGGCCTCTGGGCGCGCCTCATGGCCGACCTCGGCTACGACCGCTACGGCGCCCAGGGCGGCGACTGGGGCTCGGCGATCTCGCTCGAGCTCGGCCTCGCGCAGCCCCGGCGCGTCGCCGGCATCCACCTGAACTTCATCGCCGGGCGCTTCCTCTTCGGCGGCACGATCAACCAGACGCCCGACGACCCCGTCGCGCGCGACTATATCGGCCGGCTGCGCGCCTGGTGGGACAGCGAGGGCGGCTACAATCACCAGCAAGGCACGAAGCCGCAGACCCTGGGCTTCGGGCTGACCGACTCGCCGGTCGGGCTCGCCGCCTGGATCCTCGAGAAGTTCCGCACCTGGAGCGACTGGGCAAGCGACGGCGATTTCGAGCGCCTGTTCGGCCGCGACGACCTGCTGGACAACTTGATGCTCTACTGGTCCGGCTCGATCGCCGGATCGACGCGGATCTACCTGGAGAGCCGCGCGCGCCCGCTCAGCCTGTCGCCGGCGAACCGCGTGGCGCCGCCGGTCGCGGTCGCGCTGTTCCCCAAGGAGATCCCCCAGCCGCCCCGCGCGCTGGCGGAGGGCGCGCTGAACATCGCGCGCTGGACCGAGATGCCCCGGGGCGGGCATTTCGCGGCCATGGAGCAACCCGAGCTGCTCGCCGAGGACATCCGCGCCTTCTTCCGCCCGCTGCGCTGACCTTGCCGCGCAAGCCCGTCGCCCTGGCCAACGCCGACGCCCGCCGCCTGTGGCTTCATGCCCAGCGGCTGGACGAGGCCGCGCCCTTCGGCGCGGGGCCCGAGGCGACGCAGCGCGCGGTCGAGCACCTGGGCTACGTGCAGATCGACACGATCAACGTGATCGAGCGCTGCCACCACCATATCCTCTTCACCCGCATCCCCGACTACGAGCGCGGACACCTGCACCGGGCGCAGAGCGTCGACAAGACGGTGTTCGAGTACTGGACCCACGCGCTGTCCTACATCCCGACGCGCGACTACCGCTTCTACCGCCGGGCCATGAAGCACGAGTGGGAGCAGCGCAGCGTGTGGTTCGCCGGCGCCGGCGCCCACGACCTGCGCAAGGTGATGCGCCGCATCCGCCGCGACGGCGCGCTGTCGATCCGCGAGATCGACGACGACGAGCTGGTGGAGAAGGACCACGCCTGGGCCAGCCGCAAGCCGTCGAAGAAGGCGCTGCAAATCGCGTTCTACAAGGGCGACCTCGTGATCAGCCAGCGCAGCGGCATGCTGAAGACCTACGAGCTGACCAAGCGCCATTTCGGCTGGGAGCGCGCGCCCAAGGCCGCCAGCGACCGCGAGACGCTGAACTACCTGCTCGACCGCGCGCTCCGGTCGCAGGGGCTGGTCAGCCTGGACTCGATCTGCCACCTCGCCGCGCCGCGCAAGGCGGCGATCCATAAGCTGATCGAGGGCCGCGTGCGCCGCAAGCTCTTGGTGCCGGTGAAGCTGGAGGGCGCGGGCAAGCACCTGCATTGGACGACGCCGGCCCTGCTGGAATCGCCGCCGCCGGCGCCGCCGGACGAGCTGGTCCACATCCTGTCGCCGTTCGACCCGCTGATCATCCAGCGCAAGCGCACCAGGCTGTTCTTCGGTTACGACCACGTGTTCGAGGCCTATGTCCCGAAGGCCAAGCGCAGGTTCGGCTACTTCGCCCTGCCGGTGCTGGTCGGCGACCGCATCGTCGCCGCGCTCGACCTCAAGACCGACCGCGAGAAAGGCAAGCTGTTGCAGCAGCAGTGGAGCTGGATGGACGGTGCCCGAGACAAGGCGCTGAAGCGGCGGATCGAAGAGGCGCTCGACCGCTTCGAGCGCTTCCAGCTCGCGCGCTAGGCGGCTTCGTCGGTCGCCCGGTTGAGCTGGTCGCGCAGCCGCACCAGCTCGGCCTTCAGCTTCGTCAGGTCGGCCATCGGCTGGCCCATCGCGCGCAGGATCGCCTTGGGCACGGCGCGCGCCGTGTCGCGCATGCTCACGCCCTTGTCGGTCAGCTGGATGCGCACCTGGCGCTCGTCGGCCGTATCGCGCGTGCGCGTGACCAGCCCCATCGCCTCGAGCCGCTTCAAGAGCGGCGTCAGCGTGCCGCTGTCGAGATGCAGCCGGTCGCCGATCTCCTTCACCGTCACGCCGTCGCGTTCCCACAGCACGATCATCGTCAGGTACTGCGGGTAGGTGAGGTCGAGCGCCTTCAGGACCGGCTTGTAGGCGCGGTTCAGCGCGTGCGCCGAGGAATACAGCGCGAAGCAGAGCTGGTGGTCGAGCTGCATCAGGTCGGGATCCTGGCCCGCAGCGGCGGCGTTGGTCATGGCGACCTCCTCTTGCGTCCACCCACCATATGGACGCGGGGCTGTGCGCGCAATCACATTGCGCGCAATTTAACTGCGCGGCACTGATATGCGGGCAATGCATAACTAAATAGATTGTGCACAATTGAATTGAGCGATATCTATCTTCCCACACGAGCCGCCGATCCGGCGGACCCGGACGAACAGAGGAGATACGGCCATGGATACGCTCATGAACGCCCCCGCCACCAGCCACAGCACCCCCTCCGTGGAACCGGGCTCCCAGGCCTTCCTGGACGCCCTGGCAAAGGCCGGCGGCCCGCCGATCTACACCCTGACCCCCGCCGCCGCCCGGGACGTCCTGGCGGGCGCCCAGGCCGGTCCGGTGGCCAAGCCCGAGGCCGATATCCAGGACCTGACCATCCCCGCGGGGCCCCTCGGCGCGGTCGACCTGCGCATCATCAGGCCGAAGGGCAGCACCGCCCGCCTGCCGGCCATCCTCTACCTGCACGGCGGCGGCTGGGTGCTGGGCGACAGGAACACCCATGACCGGCTGGTGCGCGAGATCGCGGTCGGCGTCCAGGCGGCGGTCGTCTTCGTCGACTATCACCGCTCGCCCGAGGCGCAGTTCCCGGTCCCTGGCGAGGAGGGCTACGCGGCGCTTCAGTACCTCGCCGCGCACGCCGACGCCTTCAACATCGACGCCGATCGGATCGCGATCGCGGGCGACAGCGTCGGCGGCGCCTTGGCCGCGGCGGTGACGCTGATGGCGAAGCAGCGCGGCGGGCCGACGCTGGTGCAGCAGGTGCTGTTCTACCCCGTGGCCAACGCGGACTTCGACACCGGCTCCTACCGCCAGTTCGCCGAGGGCCCGTGGCTGACGCGGAAGGCCATGCAGTGGTTCTGGGACCAGTACCTGCCCGACCACGGCAAGCGCAACGCGCCCGAAGCGGCGCCGTTGAAGGCCACGCTGGCGCAGCTCAAGGGCCTGCCGCCCGCCCTCGTCATCACCGACGAGAACGACGTGCTGCGCGACGAGGGCGAGGCCTATGCCGCCAAGCTGGCAGCGGCCGGCGTCCCGGTGGTCCAGGTCCGCTACCTCGGCGCCATCCACGACTTCGTGATGCTGAACGGCCTCGCGGAAACGGAGCCCACCCGCGGCGCCATCGCCCAGGCGATCGACACGCTGAAGCGCGCGCTCAACCGCTGAACTTGATTTGACGCAACCACCAGCCGAAGGAGACAGATCATGCCCACCAAGGTTCTCTACACCACCAGCGCCACCGCCACCGGGGGCCGCGACGGCCAGTCCGCCACCGACGACGGCAGCTTCTCGGTCAAGCTCGCCACGCCGAAGGAACTCGGCGGCGGCGGCGGCTCGGGCAACAACCCCGAGCAGCTCTTCGCCGCGGGCTACGCCGCCTGCTTCATCGGCGCGATGAAGTTCGTGGCGTCGAAGGGCGGCCCCAAGGTGCCGGCCGACGCCACGGTGACGGCGACCGTCGGCATCGGCCCGCGGGCGGAAGGCGGGTTCGGCCTCGACATCGCGCTCAAGGTCGCGCTGCCGGGCCTGGCCAAGGCAGACGCCGAGAAGCTGGTGCACGAGGCGCACCAGGTCTGCCCATACTCGAACGCGACGCGGAACAACATCGACGTGAAGCTGAGCGTCGCCTGATCCGTCGCGCTGAAGCGCCCGGCGCGGGAGCGATCCTGCGCCGGGTTTTTCATTTCAGTGTAAGCTTCCGGCCGCTCGATGTCAGAAGGAGACGCAGCATGGACCGGATCACCGGAAGCTGCCGGTGCGGCAATGTCCGGATCGTGGCCACAGGACGTCCCTACCGGGTCGGGCTTTGCCACTGCCTCGACTGCCGCAAGCATCACGGCGCGCTGTTCCACGCCTCCGCGGTGTTCCCGCGGGACGCGGTGACGGTCGAGGGCGAGACGCGCGACTATGCCGGGCGGTATTTCTGCCCGCGCTGCGGCTCGCCGGTGTTCGGGCTGAGCGGCGACGAGATCGAGGTGAACCTGGGGTCGCTCGACGCGCCCGACCAGCTGAAGCCGACCTACGAGCTCTGGACCATCCGCCGCGAATCCTGGCTGCCGCCGTTTCCGCTGGCGAAGCGATACGACCGCGACCGCGAGGCCACTGGCCGCACCGAGGAGTAGCGCTGCCTCAGTGCACCAGGGCCGCGCTCTCCTGCGCCCGCGCGGCGGCCGGCGCGTCGCGCAGGTGCGGCGACAGCCAGTATTCGAGCGCGAGCATGGCGCGGGTCAGCAGGAAGTTGATCAGCAGGTAGATCGCGCCGGCGACGACGAACACCTCGATCGCGCGGTAGGTCTCGGAGATGATCTTGTGCGCGATGCCCGTGAGTTCGAGCAGCGTGATGGTGCTGGCGAGCGATGTCGCCTTGACCATCAGGATCATCTCGCTGGAATAGGCCGGCAGGGCCTGGCGCAGCGCGATCGGCAGGATGATCCGGCGCAGCAGCAGGAGGCCCGACATGCCGCAGACCCTGGCGGCCTCGACCTGCCCCCAGGGCACGGACTGGATGCCACCGCGGATGATCTCGGCGCCGTAGGCCCCGGTGTTCAAGGTCAGGGCCAGGATGGCGCACCAGTAGGGCTGGCGCAGGAACGGCCACAGCGCGCTGCCCCTGATCTCCACGAACTGGCTGAGGCCGTAATAGATCAGAAAGATCTGCACCAAGAGGGGCGTGCCGCGGAACAGGAAGACGTAGCTCGAGGCGATCCAGCGCAGGGGCGGCACCGGCGACAGGCGCATCAGCGCCACCGGCACGGCGAGCACGAATCCGGCGGCAAGCGAGATCGACACGAGCTGGAACAGCAGCGGCAAGCCGGCCACAAGCTTCTCGAGCGTCTGCCACAGGAAGGCGAAATCCGGCATGACCTCAGCTCCGCCGCACGCCGCGGTCGGCCCAGCGCTCGGCGCGCGCGAAGCCCAAGCTCGAGAGCGAGGTCAGCACCAGGTACAGCACGGCGGCGCAGGCGTAGAAGGTGAAGGGCTGCTTGGTCGAGCCGGCGCCGATGGTCGACTGGCGCATGATCTCGACCAGGCCGGTGACCGAGATCAGCGCGGTTTCCTTCAGGCAGAGCTGCCAGACATTGCCGAGGCTGGGGAGCGCGTAGCGCAGCACCTGCGGCGCCAGGATGCGGCGGAACATGGTCCAGGGCGGCATGCCGTAGGCCTTGGCCGCCTCGATCTGGCCCTTCGGCACCGCCAGCACCGCGCCGCGGATCGCCTCGGTCGAGTAGGCGCCGTTGACGATGCCGATGGCGATGACGCCGGTCGTGAACGCGTTGAGCTCGACATAGCCGTCATAGCCGAACATCTTCACGACGAAGCGCAGCGCCCCGCCGCCACCGAAGAACAGCAGGTAGATGACCAGCAGCTCGGGAATGCCGCGCAGGACCGTGGTGTAGGCGTCGGCGAGCAGGACCAGCGGGCGGATGCGGCTGAGCTTGGCGGTGGCGCCGAGCGAGCCGAACACCAGGCCGAGCAGGAAGGCGCAGGACGCGACCGCCAGTGTCATCAGGGTCGCGAGCGCAAGCTCGTCGCCCCAGCCCTTGTCGCCCCAGCTTAGGAGTCCCATGCGGGAAACGATCCGGCCGGGCGGTGACCCTCGCGATGACGAGGGGCGCCCGGCCGTATCCTTCAGTCAGTACGCGCCGTTCCCGTTACTGCGGCGTGTTGTCGAAGCCGAACCACTTGACGGCCAGCGTCTTGATCGTGCCGTCCTTGGCCGCCGCGCCGATCGCCTCGTTGAACTTCGCCTTCAGCTCGGGATCGGTCTTGCGCAGGCCGGCGCCGACGCCGGTGCCGAAGATGCCGCCGGTGAAGGTCGGGCCGACCATGACCAGGTCCTTGCCCTCGGGCTTGCCCATCAGCGGCTTCCAGTAGCCGATCGAGGCATAGGCGCCGTCGAGCCGCCCGGCGGTGATGTCCAGGTCGTGCTGCTCTGTGGTCTTGTAGGTACGGGTCTCGGCCGTGCCCTTGAAGTAGGCCTCGATGAAGTTGGAGTGCGTGGTCGAGACCTGGGCGCCGATCACCTTGCCCTTCAGCGCGACCTTCAGGCCCTCGATCGCCTTCTCGGCCTCGGCCTTGTTCTTGGTCAGGTCGTAGTTCTTGTCGGCCGGGATCTTGGCCAGCGGGCTCGACTTCAGCACCGCGAGCGCCGCCGGGGTGACGGCGTAGGGCGTGGAGAAGTCGATGACCTCCATGCGCTTCGGCGTGATCGACATGCCGGCGATGATGACGTCGTACTTGCCGGCCTGCAGGCTGGGAATGATGCCGTCCCAGTCCTGGGCGACGATCTCGCACTCCGCCTTCATGCGCTTGCACAGGTCGTTGGCGAGGTCGACCTCGAAGCCCTCGAGCTTGCCGGCCGCGTTGGTGAAGTTCCAGGGCGCATAGGCGCCCTCGGTCGCGATCTTGATCTTCTTCCAGTCCTTGGCCTGGGCCATGGCATCGGTGCCGACGCCGGCCGAAAGGCCGAGAGCGGCGACGGCCGCCAGCAGAGTGTAAAGACGCTTGTTCATTCCGGTTCTCCCTGTTGCGCGATTGATTGGCGCCAGCTTCGCCGCGCCCCCGAATTCCGTCAATCCCATATAAACCGTCAATAGTGCGCCGCGATGAACTGCCCGCAGCGCTCCGACTTGGGCGTGACCAGCACCTGGTCCGGCGGCCCGTCCTCCTCCACCCGCCCCTCGTGCAGGAAGATGGTGCGGGTCGAGACCTCGCGGGCGAAGCGCAGCTCGTGGGTGACGATCAGCATGGTGCGGCCCTCCTGGGCGAGCTGGCGGATCACGCGCAGCACCTCGCCCACGAGCTCGGGATCGAGCGCCGAGGTCGGTTCGTCGAACAGCAGGACCTGCGGCCGCATGGCCAGCGCCCGCGCGATCGCCGCGCGCTGCTGCTGCCCGCCCGAGAGATGCACGGGATAGTGGTCGCGCTTGTCGGCGATGCCCACCTTCTCCAGGAGCTTCACCGCCTCGTCGACGCATTCCTGGCGCGGGCGCTTCTGCACGTGGACCGGCGCCTCGATCACGTTCTCCAGGATCGTCAGGTGGGTCCACAGGTTGAAGCTCTGGAACACCATGCCCAGGCGCGTGCGCATCCGGTCGACCTGGCGGCGGTCGGGCTTGGCGCCGTCGCCGAGCCTGATCACCTCGCCGGCGACGCGGATCTCGCCCCGGTCGGGCACTTCCAGCATGTTGATGCAGCGCAGCAGCGTCGACTTGCCCGAGCCCGAGGCGCCGATGATCGAGATCACGTCGCCGTCGCGCGCTTTGAGCGAGATGCCCTTCAGCACTTCAAGCGCGCCGAAGCGCTTGTGGATGTCGCGAACCTCGAAGGTCGTATCGGTCATGAATCCGGCGGCTCCCCCTCCGCCTCGAGAAACCGAACTCTATGCCGGATTGGGCTTCCGCCGCCAGCGCGACAGCGCCAGGACGGCGCCGCCCGCGATCAGGCCCCAGAAGGCGCCGGAGATGCCCCAGAAGCTCAGGCCCGAGGCGGTGACCAGCAGGGTGACCAGCGCCGCCTCACGGTCCTCGGGCACCGAGACGGCGCCCAAGAGGGCCGCGCCGAAGGCGCCGAGCAGCGCCAGGCCGGCCGCGGCCTCGATCAGGACCGGCGGGGCGGCGGCGATGAAGGCCGAGGCAGCGCCGGCGAGCAGGCCGAGCACGATATAGGCGATGCCGGCGACGATCGTCGCCCAGTAGCGCCTTGTCGGGTCGGGGTGGCATTCCGGCCCGGCGCAGATCGCAGCGGTGACGGCCGAGAGGTTGATCGCGTGCGCGCCCAGGGGTGCTGCGACCACGGTCAGCGCGCCTGTGGTGCGGAACAGCGTGCCGACCGGCGGCTCGAAGCCGTGGATCCGCATGACGGCGATGCCCGGGATGTTCTGCGACGCCATGGTGACGATGAACAGCGGCACGGCGATGCCGATCAGCGCCGCCAGCGAGAACTCGGGCATCACCAGCACCGGGTTCGGCACCAGGGCGGCGACGACCGAGGGCGGGATCGGCGTCGTGGCGCCGATCAACGCGAAGGTCACGATCACGGCCGCGGGCACGGCGAGCACGCGCTTCAGCCGCGCAACGACGGCCCAGGTGACGAGGATCGTCAGGCCGAAGAGCGGGAACTGCGCCACCGCCTTGACCGGCGCGAGGCACAGGCCCAGCAGCACGCCTGCGAGCATCGCGTTGGCGAGCGGCGCCGGGATCGCCGCCACCCAGCGTCCGAGCGGCCGCCACAGCCCGGCGACGACGATCAGGATGCCGGTGACGATGAAGGCGCCGACCGCGACCGGGAAGCCGCCGGGGATGGCACCCGTGGTCGCCAGCAGCGCCGCGCCGGGCGTCGACCAGGCGACGCCTACGGGCATGCGGTAGCGAAGCGACAGGATGATGCCGCCGACGCCCATCAGCGCCGTCACCGCCATCAGGCCGGACGCCGCCTGCTCAGGCGTGGCCCCCACCGCGGTCAGGCCGCGCAGCACCACGGCGAAGGCCGAGGCGAAGCCGACCGTCGCCGCGAGGATGCCCGCCCAGGCGGCCTGGAGGGTGAGCGGCGCCTTGGGCCCTCGAGAAGCGGTCAATGGATCTCCGGCTCGGGGATCGTGCCCTCGGCGGTCAGGAAGTCGAAGTCGCAGCCCTCGTTCGCCTGGGTCACGTGCTTGGCGAAGATCGCACCGTAGCCGCGCGGGTAGTGCGGCTTGGGCGCCACCCAGGCCGCCTTGCGCTTCGCCATCTCCGCATCGGAGATGTTGACGCTCAGGACACGGTTCGGCACGTCGAGCGTGACGATGTCGCCCGTCTTGATCAGGCCGATCGGCCCGCCCACGGCGGATTCGGGCGCCACGTGCAGCACGCAGGTGCCGTAGCTCGTGCCGCTCATGCGCGAATCCGAAATGCGCACCATGTCGCGCACGCCCTGCTGCAGCAGCTTCTTCGGGATCGGCAGCATGCCCCATTCCGGCATGCCGGGCCCGCCATGCGGCCCGCCACTCTGCAGCACCAGCACCGAGTCCGCCGTCACGTCCAGGTTCGGATCGTCCATGCGCGCGGCCATGTCGTTGTAGTCCTTGAACACCACGGCCGGGCCGGAGTGCTTCAGGAGCTTCGGGTCGGCGGCGCTCGGCTTGATCACCGCGCCGTCCGGCGCCAGGTTGCCGTGCAGCACGGCGAGCGCGCCCACGTTGCTGACCGGGTTGTTGAGCGAGCGGATGACGTCGTCGTTGTAGACCTGCGCCCCCTTGATGTTCTCGCCGATGGTCTTGCCGTTGACCGTCTTGGCCGAGCCGTCGATATGCGAGCCGAGCTGGACCAGGAGCGGGCGGATGCCACCGGCGTAGTAGAAATCCTCCATCAGGTAGGTGCCCGATGGCCGCACGTTGGCGATCACCGGCACCTTCTTGGCGATCTCGTCGAGGTCGGCCAGCGTGATGTCGATGCGCGCCCGCTTGGCCATCGCCAGGATATGCACCACCGCATTGGTCGAGCCGCCGACCGCCATGTCGACGGCGATGGCATTGTTGAACGAAGCGCGGGTGACGAAGTCGGACGGCTTCAGGTCTTCCCACACCATCTCGACGATGCGCCGGCCGCTGGCCGTCGCCATGCGTGGGTGATTGCTGTCCGGCGCCGGGATCGACGACGCGCCGGGAAGGGCAAAGCCCAGCGTCTCGGCGATCGACATCATCGTCGCCGCCGTGCCCATGGTCATGCAGGTGCCGAAGCTGCGCGAGATGCCGTTCTCGATCTCGTCCCAGTCCTGCCGCGTGATCGTGCCGGCGCGCAGTTCCGCCCAGTACTTCCAGGTGTCGGAACCACTGCCCAGGGGCTTGCCGCGCCACATGCCGCGCAGCATCGGCCCGGCGGGCACGAAGATGCTGGGGATGTTCATGCTGAGCGCGCCCATGATCAGGCCGGGCGTGGTCTTGTCGCAGCCGCCCATCAGGACAGCGCCGTCGCAGGGATGCGAGCGCAGCAGCTCTTCCGTCTCCATCGCCAGGAAGTTGCGATAGAGCATCGTGGTCGGCTTCACCACGGGCTCGCTGAGGCTGATCGCCGGCAGCTCGATCGGGAAGCCGCCCGCCTGCCAGATGCCGCGCTTCACCTCTTCCGCGCGCACCCGCAGATGGGCGTGGCACTGGTTGATGTCGCTCCAGGTGTTGACGATGCCGATGATCGGCTTGCCGGCATAGTCCTCCGACGCGTAGCCCATCTGCTTGATGCGCGAGCGGTGGCCGAAGGAGCGCAGGTCGTCGACCCCGTACCAGCGGTGGCTGCGCAGCTCTTCCGGCTTCTTGCGGCGAACGGACATCGGCTCTTCCCTCCCATTTTCGGCGCCGGGACAGTAGCCCCAACCCCGCCCCCTGCTCAAGCGACCGGGACGCATGGCCCACCAAGTCAACATGCCCCGATCCGGCCGCAATCGCCCGATAGCGTTTCCCGCGGCATGAAGCCCGTTCCCGCATCGCCGCCCGTCCCCGCCCCGCGCCGCCCCTGGCTGCTGTGGGCCGCGCGCGGATTCCTCGCCGCCGCCGTCCTGGGGACCCTGGCGCCGCTGGCGAACCGGCTGCATCCCCTGGTCGACCTCCTGGGCCAGTTCCTGGTCCAGGTCTCGGTCGCGACGGTCCTGGGCCTGGGCCTGGCGATGATCCTGCGCGACCGGTGGAGCGGCATCCTGCTGGCTGCGTGCTTCGCCGCCCAAATCCTGCAGCTGCAGCCGCACATGGCCCCCTACCCGCCCGGCGCGCAGGCGAGCGCCCATGCGAGCACCCAGGGTGCGCCGCCGGGCGGCGGCACGCTGAAGATCGTCCACCTGAATCTGTGGGCCCGCAACCGCGACGCAGCCGCGGTGCTGGCCTTCCTCGATCGCGAGGACCCCGACATCGTGGCGCTGGTCGAGGTCACGCCGGCTTGGCGCGCCGCGCTGCGGCCGCTGCGCCAGCGCTTCCCCCATCGCCTGGAATGCCTGGAGCGGCGCTGCGACACCGCCCTGTTCGCGAAGCTGCCCTTCGCCCAGGGCCGCGCCGGCTTCGACCAGCCGGGGGGCTTCCCCATGGTCGAGGCCCGGTTCGACCTCGCCGACGGGCCGCTGACGATCTTCGGCGCGCACCTGGCCCGGCCGTTTCACGGCGCCCTGGGGTCGCAGTTCCAGCAGGCAAGGCGCCTGGCGGCACGCATCGCCACGGCGGACGGGCGCAAGGTCCTGGTCGGCGACCTCAACGCCGTGCCCTGGGGCGCGGTGATGGACGAACTGCGCGACCGCGCCGGGCTGGTGCGCCTGGGCGGGCTCGAAGGCACCTGGCCCGCGATGCTGCCCTGGCCGGCGCAGATCGCCATCGACCACGCCCTAGCCGACCCGTCGCTGACCCCAGCGCCGCTGCGCATTGGCCCGGAGGTCGGCTCCGACCACCTGCCGGTGATCGTCGAACTGCGAGTCGGCAAGCCCGGCGCCTGACGCTACACTGCCGCCGAAAAAGCGGGAGCGGAACGGCCGTGGCGGACATTCAAGATATCGGCAGCTACGATTTCATCGTCGTCGGCGCAGGCTCGGCGGGCTGCGTGCTGGCCAACCGGCTCTCGGCCGATCCGCGAAACCGCGTGCTGGTGATCGAGGCCGGCGGCAACGACAGCTGGATCTGGTACCACATCCCGATCGGCTATCTCTACGCCATCGGCAACCCGCGCTCGGACTGGATGTACAAGACCGAGCCGCAGCCCGGATTGAACGGCCGGTCGCTGCACTATGCGCGCGGCAAGGTCGTCGGCGGCTGCTCGGCGATCAACGCCATGGTCTACATGCGCGGCCAGGCCGCCGACTATGACGGCTGGCGCCAGCTCGGCCTCGCCGGCTGGGGCTGGGACGACGTGCTGCCCGTGTTCATGGGCATGGAGGACAACGCCGCCATCGCCGGCCCGACGCACAAGACGGGCGGCGAGTGGCGCGTGGAGAAGCCGCGCGTCCGCTGGGACCTGACCGACGCGTTCCGCAACGCGGCGGCGGAATGCGGCATCCCCAAGGTCGAGGATTTCAATTCAGGCGACAACGAGGGCTGCGCCTATTTCCACGTCAACCAGAAGCGCGGCCGGCGCTGGAGCGCGGCGCGGGGCTTCCTGAAGCCGGTGCTGAACCGCGCCAACCTGCGGCTGGAGACCAACGCCCTGGTCGAGCGCCTGACCTTCGACGGCAAGCGCGCCACGGGCATCGAGTTTGCGCGCGGCAACCAGCGCTTCCGCGCCGGCGCGAAGGGCGAGGTCGTGCTGACCGCCGGCGCGATCAACTCGCCGCAGCTCCTGGAGCTGTCGGGCATCGGCCAGGCCGAGCGCTTGGCGAAGCACGGCATCCCGGTGCTGCAGGACACGCCCGGCGTCGGCGAGAATCTGCAGGACCACTTGCAAATCAGGCTGATTTACAAGGTCGACGGCGTGCGCACGCTGAACGCCGACAACAAGAGCCTCTGGAAGAAGGCCGGCATCGCGCTGGAATACGCGCTGTTCCGCACCGGGCCCTTCACCATGGCGCCGTCGACGCTCGGCGCCTTCACCCGCTCCTCGCCGGAATACGCGACGCCGAACGTGCAGTTCCACGTGCAGCCCCTGTCGCTCGACAAGTTCGGCGACCCGCTGCACGACTTCCCGGCGTTCACCGCCAGCATCTGCAACCTCAGGCCCACGAGCCGCGGCACGATCCACATCCGCGACGCCAGCCCGGCGACGCCCGCGGCGATCGATCCCAACTACCTGTCGACGATCGAGGACAAGCGCGTCGCCGTGGATTCGATCCGGCTGACGCGCCGCCTGATGCAGGCGCCGTCCCTGGCCCGGTTCCATCCGCAGGAGATGAAGCCCGGCGCCGATGTCGACACCGACCGCGAACTGGAAGTCGCTGCCGGCGACCTGGGCGCGACCATCTTCCATCCCATCGGCACGGCCAAGATGGGCGTGGACAGCGACCGGATGGCGGTGCTGGACGGCGAACTCCGCGTGCGCGGCATCCAGGGCCTGCGCGTCGCCGACGCCTCGGCCATGCCGATCATCACCTCGGGCAACACCGCCGCGCCGACGATGGTGATCGCCCAGAAGGCGGCCGACTCGATCCTGGCCGACGCGAAGCGGCGGTAGCGCTACGTCAGCTTGCGCACATCCTCGATCACCTTGCC
>JAEULC010000408.1 GCA_016792605.1 Rhodospirillales bacterium | reverse complement strand
CTCGGCCTGGGCGCGGGTGTTGACGAAGACCAGGGTGGTGCCCGCGCCCTTGATCGCCTGGTAGACGTCGGGGATCGAGAACAGCGCCATGCGCCCGCCCCAGGGCATGCGCTCGCTGGTCCTCAGGATCGAAATCTCCGCATCCTTGGCGCCCGCGCCCTGGATGATCTCGACCGGACGGCCACCGGAGCCGAGCCACTGGGCGAGATGCTCGGGAAAGGCGACGGTGGCGGACAGGCCGCTGACCCGGCAGTCCGGCGCCAGGTGCTTCAGGCGCGCCAGGCCGAGCGCCAGCAGGTCGCCGCGCTTGTTACCGGCAATGGCGTGCACTTCGTCAACGACGACCGTCCGCAGCCGGGCGAACATCTCAGGCGCGTCGGCGTAGGACAGCATCAGCGCCAGGGACTCGGGCGTGGTCAGCAGCAGGTGTGGCGGGTTCTTGCGCTGGCGCACGCGCTTGGCCTGGGGCGTGTCGCCGGTGCGGGTCTCGGCGGTGACCGGCAGGCCCATCTCGGCGATCGGCTGCTCGAGGTTGCGGTGGATGTCCACGGCCAGCGCCTTGAGCGGCGAGATGTAGAGGGTGTCGAGCCCCGGCTGCCGGTCGGGCGCCGTGGCCAGCGCGACCAGGCTGGGCAGGAAACCGGCCAGCGTCTTGCCGCCGCCGGTCGGCGCGATCAGCAGCGTCGACCGCCCGGCCCGGGCGGCGTCGAGCAGCGCAAGCTGGTGCGGATGCGGCGTCCAGCCGCGCCCGGCGAACCACGCGGCAAAGGGGCCCGGCAGCCCAGGGATCTCCATCGACGCGACCGTATCGACGGCCGATTTTTCCGATTTGCGCGCCATCGCCGATAGATAGGGCCTGCGGCCAAGCTCTGCCAACACCGCGGCGGGGATGCTATAAGCCTCTACACCAGACCCTTGAAACCGCATACAGGTCGTTCGAGCATGGCCGTTGGGCCAATCGTCCAGTACGACATCGACGCCCAAGGCTTGGCGCATGACGAGCGGCTGCTCGCACTATACCGCCTGTGGGATTCCAAGCGCCGCGGCAGAACCCTGCCGGCGCGCGCCGATTTCGAACATGCCGAGTTGGCGCCGTGGTTCGGCAACCTGATCCTGCTCGACGTGCTCGAAGGCGGAAAGGACTTTCACTACCGCCTGTTCGGCGTGACCCTGGCTGAGGAGGCGGGGTTCGACATGACCGGCCGGAAGCTTACCGACTATCCGATTACCAGCAACCTGCCGCATTTCTTCAGCGTGTTCACCGAGATCATCAAGCGCCGCAGCCCGGCGCTCAGCGAGCACGACCCGGCCGTACCCAATGTGCGCCGGCGCCGGCGGCTGATCCTGCCGCTGGGCCGGAACGGCGAGACCGTCGACATGATGATGACCTACAACTACGCGGTCGAGATTGTCCGCCCGCCCGACCCCTACCTCTAGGCGCCGAGCGCCCCCTTGACCGCCGCGATCGCCGTCGCCATCTGCGCAGGCTCGTAGGCTTCCGCCGTTCCGCGGCCCCAGATCGGGTTCGGCCAGGCCGGGTCGGACGCGAAGCGCGCGATCACGTGGACATGAAGCTGCGGCACCTGGTTGCCGAGGGCGGCGACATTCATCTTGTCGGCCTTGTGCAGCTTCTCCATCGCCTGGGCCACCCGGGCGATCTCCTCGACCAGCGTCGCGCGGTCGGCCGGGGACAGCTGGTGGATCTCGCGGATCTCCGGGCGCTGCGGCACCAGGATCAGCCAGGGGAAGCGCCGGTCGTTCATCAGCAGCACGCGGCATAGCGGCAGGCGCGTCACCTCGCGCGTATCGGCGGCCAGGCGGGGATGCAGCTCGAACATGGC
This sequence comes from Rhodospirillales bacterium, assembly GCA_016792605.1. Taxonomy (GTDB): domain Bacteria; phylum Pseudomonadota; class Alphaproteobacteria; order JAEULC01; family JAEULC01; genus JAEULC01. Next base: position 2,773 of record JAEULC010000408.1, on the reverse strand, counting down.
GATTCTCGACCGTGAATTTCCGGGGAAGCGCGCCATATTAGACTAATGACGCCGCACCCCGAAACCTGGCTGACCCCCCGGCCCGAAGGATTGTGGTGTGCGCCGGGCGGATTCCATATCGACCCGACGCGACCGGTCGGTCGCGCGCTCATCACCCACGGCCATGGCGACCATGCGCGGTCGGGCCACGACGCGGCGCTGGCGACGCCGGGCACGATCGCGATCATGCGGGCGCGCTACGGCCAGGACGCCGCCGGGTCGCTGCAGCCCCAGGGCTATGGCGCGCCGATCCGCGTCGGCGAGGTGGACGTGACCTTCGTGCCGGCCGGGCATGTGCTGGGCAGCGCGCAGGTCAGGCTCGCCTATCGCGGCAGCGTCGCGGTGGTTTCGGGCGACTACAAGCGCCGGCCTGACCCGACCTGCGCGCCGTTCGAACCGGTGCCCTGCGACGTCTTCGTCACCGAGGCGACCTTCGGACTGCCGGTCTTCCGCCATCCGCCCGACGGCGAGGAGGTCGGCAAGCTGCTGCACTCGCTGGAGGTCTTTCCCGAGCGCAGCCATGTCGTCGGCGTCTACGCCCTGGGCAAGTGCCAGCGCGTCATCGCGCTGCTGCGCCGGGCCGGCTACGACCGGCCGATCTACCTCCATGGCGCGCTGCAGGAGCTCTGCGACCTCTACGTCCGGCTCGGCGTCGATCTCGGCGACTTACGTCCGGCGACGGTGGCGGACAAGGCGGCGCTGAAGGGCCAGGTCGTGCTGGCGCCGCCCTCGGCCATCGCCGACCGCTGGGCGCGGCGGCTCGAAGACCCCGTCGTCGCGCTCGCCTCGGGCTGGATGCGCGTGCGCCAGCGCGCCAAGCAGCGCGGCGTCGAGCTGCCGCTGGTGATCTCCGACCACGCGGACTGGGACGAGCTGACGCGCACGCTCGCGGACGTGGACGCGCCCGAGGTCTGGGTCACGCACGGGCGCGAGGAAGCGCTGATCCGCGCCGCGACCCTGCAGGGCCGCCGTGCCCGCGCCCTGTCGCTGGTGGGCTTCGACGAGGAGGAGGGCGAGTGAAGCCCTTCGCACGGCTCCTCGACGCGCTGATCTTCACGCCCGCGCGCAACGGCAAGCTGGCCTTGATCGAGGACTATCTGCGCCACGCGCCCGATCCCGACCGTGGCTATGCGATCGCGGCACTCACGGGCGATTTGTCCTTCGCCCGCGCCAAGCCGGCGCTGATCCGCGGCCTGGTCGAGGAGCGGGTCGACGCAGAACTCTTTCGTTGGTCCTACGACTATGTCGGCGACCTGGCCGAGACGGTCGCGCTGATCTGGCCGGAGGCGGATTCGCGCGCCGACGCGCCGCATCTCTCCGCGGTGGTCGAGCGCCTGCACCGGGCCGGCCGCAGCGAGGTGCCCGCGCTGCTCGCGGGATGGCTCGACGCGCTCGATTCCACCGGGCGCTGGGCGCTCTTGAAGCTCATCACCGGCGGCCTGCGCGTCGGCGTTTCCGCCGGCCTCGTGCGCACGGCGCTGGCGGGCTTCGGCAAGGTCGAAGCGGCGGCGATCGAGGAGGTCTGGCACGGGCTGGCGCCGCCCTACCGCGACCTCTTCGCCTGGCTCGAGGGCCGCGCGCCGATGCCGGCTGTGACCGCCGGGACGGGCTTCCGGCCGATGATGTTGGCGCATCCGCTCGACGAGGCCGACCTGGCGACGCTCGATCCCCGGGCCTTCCGCGCGGAATGGAAATGGGACGGGGCGCGGGTCCAGCTCGCCGCTTCGGGCGGCGCGATCCGGCTCTACTCGCGCACCGGCGACGACATCGGCCCGGCCTTTCCCGATCTTGTCGCGGCGCTCGCCGAGGCCGGGCCGCTCCACGCGGTGGCGGACGGCGAGTTGCTGGTCGCGCGGACGGACCGGGACGACCTGGCGCCCGCGCCCTTCGCCGAACTGCAGCAGCGGCTCAACCGCAAGTCGGTCACGGCGAAGATGGCGAGCGAGCGCCCGGCCTTCCTGCGCCTCTACGACCTGCTGTTCGAGGGCGCTGAAGACCTGCGCGGTCTCGCCTTCGGCGTGCGCCGCACGCGGCTCGAGTCGTGGATCGCCCGCGACCCGCGGCCGCGGATCGACCTATCCCCGCTCGTGGCCTTCGATACCTGGGAGGAGCTCGCCGCCCTGCGCGCGAAGGCGCGCGAGGACGGCATCGAGGGGCTGATGCTGAAGCGCGCCGACAGCCCCTATGTCGCCGGCCGGCCAAGGGGCCCGTGGTTCAAGTGGAAGCGCGGGCCGCTGACGGTCGACGCCGTGCTGATGTACGCCCAGCGCGGCCACGGCAAGCGCTCGTCCTTCTATTCCGACTACACGTTCGGCTGCTGGCGGCCGAGGACGGACGGCGAGGGGCGCGAGCTCGTGCCGGTGGGCAAGGCCTATTTCGGCTTCACCGATGCCGAGCTGGTGGAACTCGACCGCTGGGTGCGCAACCACACCGTCAACCGCTTCGGCCCGGTGCGCGAGGTCGAGGCGGGCCTGGTGCTGGAGGTGGCCTGCGACAGCGTCCAGCGCTCGACGCGGCACAAGTCCGGCGTGGCGATGCGCTTCCCGCGGGTCAGTCGCATCCGCTGGGACAAGCCGGTCGAGGAGGCCGACGAGGTCGCAACGCTGGAGCGCGCGATCCCGGCCTAGCGTTTGCGCGCCTCGGCCAGCAGCGTGTCGATCCGCGTCCGCATCGCCTCTGCCTGGCGCGACAGCTCGCTCGCCTGGCCAAGCACCTCCCTGGCGGTGTCGCCGGA
>JAEULC010000320.1 GCA_016792605.1 Rhodospirillales bacterium | reverse complement strand
CTCCTACCTGCTCAGCCTCGCGATTTTCATCCCGGTCAGCGGCTGGCTCGCCGACAGGTTCGGCGCACGCACCGTGCTGCAGGGCGCGATCCTGGTCTTCACCGTGAGCTCGATCGCCTGTGGCTTCGCCGGCAGCGTCGCGGAGCTGACCGCAGCGCGATTCTTCCAGGGCATCGGCGGGGCGATGATGGTGCCGGTCGGGCGCCTGGTCATGGTGCGCAGCGTCGACAAGAAGGAGCTGGTGCGCGCCATGGCCTACCTGACCGCGCCGGCGCTGCTCGGACCCGTGCTGGGGCCGCCGGTCGGCGGGTTCCTCGCCACCTACGCCACCTGGCGCTGGATCTTCTTCCTCAACGTGCCGATCGGGCTGATCGGCATGGTGCTGGTGCAGCGCTACATCGCCAACCACAAGGAACCCGACGCGCCGCCGCTCGACCGCAACGGCTTCGCGATGAGCGCCATCGGGCTCGCCGGCTTCATGCTGGGCTGCGAGATGCTGGGGCGCGACGAGGTGCCGCTCGCGGTGTCGGCCGGGATGGTCGTGGTCGGGTCGATCGTGCTGGCCGTCTATGTCCACCACGCGCTGCACCAGCAGAACCCGATCCTGGAGCTGCGCCTGTTCCGCATCCCGACCTTCGCCATCGCGGTCGGCGGCGGCCTGGCGTTCCGCATCGGCGTCGGCGCGCTGCCGTTCCTCCTGCCGCTGATGCTGCAGATCGGCTTCGGCATGACCGCCTTCGCCTCGGGCATGCTGACCTTCACCGCTGCGGTCGGCGCCATGTTCATGAAGTTCACCGCGCGGCCGATCCTGGCCCGGGTCGGGTTCCGCCGCGTGCTGGTCTGGAACGCCGTGCTCTGCGGTGCCTTCTTCGTGATCTACGGGTTTTTCCAGCCCGGCACGCCGGCGCTGCTGATGACGCTGCTGCTGCTGGTCGGCGGATTCTTCCGCTCGCTGCAGTTCACGTCGCTGAACGCGCTGACCTTCGCCGATGTCGAGACGCACCGGATGAGCCGCGCCACCAGCCTGTCCTCGACCGCGCAGCAGCTCGCCCTCTCCATGGGCGTCGCGGTGGGGGCGGGGTTGCTGCACGCCACGCTGGCGCTGCGCAGCGGCGCGGGCGATGCGCCCGGCCCACACGACTTCTGGTTCGCCTTCACGGCGATCGGCGTGATCAGCGGCGCGTCGTCGCTGGTCTTCCTGCGCCTGAAGCCCGACGCCGGCGCCGAGGTGGCGGGGCGGCTGCCGAAGCCGCCGAAGGACTAGGCTACGGCTTGAACGCCTTCGCCAGGCGCTCGGTGCCGCGGGCGACCATGCCGGCGTCGCCGCCGATGGCGACGAGCTGGAAGCCCGCGGCGATCAGCTTGTGGGCGTTGTCCTCGCGGAACTCGAGCACGCCGGCGGCCTTGCCGCCCTTCTTGATCAGCCCGCAGCCCTTGATCAGCGCGGCCTGCACTTCCGGACCGGCGGCGTTGCCGAGATGGCCCATGGTCGAGGCGAGGTCGTTCGGGCCGATGAACAGGCAGTCGACGCCGTCGACCTTGGCGATCTCGGCCGAGGCCTCCAGCGCTTTCGGCGTCTCGATCTGCACCGCGACGCAGATCTCGTTGCCCGCGGCCTGGGGATAGCCCTTGATGCGGCCATAGGCGGTGGCGCGCGTGGTGCCGGCGAAGCCGCGCATCCCGCCCGGATAGGTGCCGGGGTAGCGCGTCGCGGCGACGGCGGCCCTGGCTTCCTCGACCGACTGCACGTAGGGGAACATCAGCGAGCGCACGCCGATGTCGAGCAGGCGCTTCACCATCACGCTGTCGTTCCACGGCACGCGCACCATCGGCTCGGCCGTGCCGCCCATGGCGGCGCGCAGGTGGTCGATCACGTCCGTCAGGTCGTTGGGCGAGTGCTCCATGTCGATCAGCAGCCAGTCGAAGCCGGCGGTGGCGGCGATCTCGGTCACGGTGGTGCTGGCGGTGGTGAGCCAGAAGCCCACCTGGGTCTTGCCCTCGGCCAGGGCGCGCTTCAGCTTGTTCTGCGGCAGGTCGACAACGGACATCGTGGGCGTCTCCAGTTCTCTTCTAGCGTTACTTGGTTCCATACAACCGGTCGCCGGCGTCGCCAAGCCCCGGCACGATATAGGCGTGGTCGTTGAGCCGGTCGTCGATGGCGGCGGTGTAGATCGGCACGTCGGGGTGCGCCTCGCAGAAGACCTTGAGGCCCTCCGGCGCCGAGAGCAGCGAGACCATGCGCAGCTTGGTGGCGCCCGCGTCGCGCAGGCGCTGGCAGGCGGCGACGGCGGAATGGCCGGTGGCGAGCATCGGGTCCAAGGCCACGGTCAGGCGCTCGCCGATGTCCTGCGGCACCTTCATGTAGTACTCGACCGGCACCAGCGTGTGCGGATCGCGGTAGAGGCCGATATGGCCGACGCGGGCCGAGGGGATGAGATCCAGGAACCCGTCGAGCAGCCCGTTGCCGGCGCGCAGGATCGAGATGACGCAGAGCTTCTTGCCCTCCAGCACCGGCGCCTGCATCGGCGCGACGGGCGTCTCGATCTTCTCCGTCGTCAGCGGCAGGTCGCGCGTGACCTCGTAGGCCAAGAGCATCGCGATCTCGCGCAGGAGGCGGCGGAACTCGGCGGTCGGCGTCTCCTTGCGCCGCATCAAGGTCAGCTTGTGCTGCACCAGCGGATGGCCGACCACGTGCACATTCGGATACATCGGCGAAGTCCCCCTTCTAGAACGTCGTGCCGTCGGTGGCGACGGCGATGGGCGGCGGTCCGCCCGGCCGCATCTGCGCGGCGATCTTGCGCCCCGCGGTCCAGGTACCGCCCTGCAGCACCTTCGCCAGCGGCAACTGCTCCGCCGTGAGCCCGCGCTGCGCTCGGAGCCGCGCCGCGGTCTCGTCCAGCAGGATCACGGTCAGCGCGCGCCATTCCACGACGGGCTCGGCGCGCGGGTCGAGCGGCGCGCCGGTCCAGGCGGATCCAATCGGCTCCAGCACGCCCAGGTCCACGAACAAGCCGCCATTGCGATACTCGGGCAGGCCGGTGAGGTCGTCGAGGCCGGTCACGACAGCGCCGTCCCATTCCAGCGGCTCGAGCAGCGAGTAGGCGAGCCACTGGCTGAGCTTGTGGAAGGGAACGAACCCGTCGGTGAGCCCGTCGCCCTTCGCCTGGGGATGGCGCGCGACGTCGCCCAGGTTGGTGCCGTGGAACACCAGGCCGCTGGGCCAGATCGGCGACAGCGTGTCGAGCAGCATCGCGAGGATGGCGGAGGCGGCGACGCTGGGCCCGCCGCGCGTCAGGAATGTTATAGCGTTGCCGAACCGCGCCTCGGCTCCGAACACGTCGGGCCTAGCCTTGAGCGCCGCGCCGAAGCGGCGCAGCAGCTCGACGCGGGCGTCGAGTCCGACCAGCGGATTGTCCACCGTGACCTGGAAGCCACGTGCAATACATTCCGTGGTCAACTCTCCGAGACCGGCGCCGTCGACGCGAAACGGCTGCGCCGGATCGCCCGAGAACAGGCCCTGCTCGAACAGGTGCAGGGAGGCCACCGCAAGCCCCTCGGATCGCCCCACGCGCGTCTTGGACCCGGCCTCGCTATACCCCCAGCCGGGACCGGCGCCCGCATCCAGCAGCACGCTGACGGTCGCCAGATCGGCAGCCGCCTTCGCACGGTCCTGGGGCGCGATGGTATGAGATAACATTGCCCAGCGGTCGATCCCGCCCACGTCGAAATGCCGCCAGCGCGAATGGTACGGTATATCGTTGCGCGGATAGGACTCGCGCATGACCGCGCCGACATAGCGCGCCGCGTCGTCGATCTTGCCGGGATGCAGGCGGAAATGCTTCAGCGCGCCACGCTCGCCCGCCGCGTAGACCTGGCGGCAGCGCTGCCGGATCGCGTCGGTCGAGCGCAGATAAGCAACCGCCTTCTCGATCTCGCTCATTCCTTGAGGCCGCGCCCCTTGGCCTGGGTCAGCTCTGCCTTGTCGGGCGCCTTGGCGGTGAAGTAGCCGGCGGCCTTCTTGGCGTCCATCTCGACCTGGGCGTCGGCGGGAATCAGCTCGGGCGGGATCTCGACCCGCTCCTTCACTTCGATTCCCCCGGCGACAAGGGGCGCGAACTTCATGTCGCTCATCGAGACGAAGCGGTCGATGCGGGTGACGCCCAGCCAGTGCAGCACGTCGGGCATCAGCTCCTGGAAGCGCATGTCCTGCACCCCGGCGACGCATTCCGTGCGCTCGAAATACTTCTCCGCGCGGTCGCCGCCGGCCTGGCGCTTGCGGGCGTTGTAGACCAGGAACTTGGTCACCTCGCCCAGCGCGCGGCCTTCCTTGCGGTTGTAGACGATGATGCCGCAGCCGCCCTTCTGGGCCGTGTCGATGCAGACCTCGATGCCATGCGCCAAATAGGGTCTGCAGGTGCAGATGTCCGACCCGAACACGTCGGAGCCATTGCACTCGTCGTGGACGCGGCAGGCAACCTGGCGCTTGGGATCGGTGATCGCCGCGGGGTCGCCGACCAGGTAGACCGTGGTGCCACCGATCGGCGGCAGGAAGACATGCAGGTCGGGGCGCGTCACGAGTTCCGGGAACATGCCGCCGCAATACTCGAACAGCGAGCGGCGCAGGTCGTTCTCGGCGATCTTGAACCGCTCGGCGATGCCCGGCAGGTACCAGACCGGCTCGATCGCCACCTTGGTCACGCGCGCGTCGCCGCCCGGCACCAGGATCTCGCCGTCGGCCTTCAAGCGCCCGGCGGCCATGGCGTCGCGCAGCTCGGGCATGTTGATCCGCGCCTTGGTCACGGCGATCGACGGGCGGATGTCCATGCCGGCCTTGAGCTCCTCGGCGAACACCTCGCCGACCATGTGGCCCCAGGGGTCGAGCGAGACGATCTTGGCCGGATCGAACCATTGCGGATTGGGGCCGATCGGCTCGGCCGGCGCGGTGTCGGTCAGGTCGGCGCGGTGCAGCGGGCTCAGCTTGTTGGCAGCGATCGCCAGCGCGCGGTAGAGGCCGTAGGCGCCGGAATGGGTGCCGATGGCGTTGCGCTGGGCCGGCGCCGTCGTGGTGGCCACGATCGGCCCGCGCTCGGCGGCGGTCGGCGCGCCCCAGCGGATGCGGGGCGCCTTCTGCCCGCCCTGGGGATGCGATGTCAGGATGATGTGGCGGCGCTGCTTGGGTTCCGTGGCTTCCATGCCCTGTCTTTGCCCTGGGTAAGAACTCCAAGCGCGCTATTCTACCGCAGCGTGGGCGAAATGCCACCGTCCCGCGGCTGGGCCCGTTTCACCTCCTGGGGCGAAATGCTAGGGTCACCGAACCGTCACGGTTCGTGACCGAGGGTGGAGGGGATTTCATGACGACGAAGGACGCGCCGGCCCCGGGCTGGCGCCGCAGTGGCTGGCGCCTGTCGATGTTTGGCCTGGCAGTGGGGGTGGCCCTGGCGGTCGCGCCGCCGGCGACCGCGCAGGACGCGCCGGCGAGCGACCTCTTGAATGCGACTCTGTGGATGCAGAAATCGGTCGAGTTCAAGGGCACGGCGCTGACCGCCTATGCGCTGGCGCGCATCCGGCTGGACCAGGCGCTGGCCGACAAGAAATGGACCGCGGCGCCCGAGGAGCAGAAGGGCAGCTTCGCCGGCCTGCCGCCGGCGGTGATCCTGGACCTCGACGAAACCGCGCTCGACAATTCGGGCTACCAGGCCTGGATGACCATGAAGGGCACGAATTTCACGCCGCAGACCTGGACCGCCTACGTGAACTCGGAGACGTCGCTGCCGATTCCCGGCGCGATCGAGTTCTGCAAGTACGCCGAGTCGAAGGGCGTGAAGGTGTTCTACGTCTCCAACCGCACCGCCGACGAGGAGCCGGCGACGCGGCGCAACATGGAGAAATTCGGGTTCCCGATGGGCGGCAATGTCGACACGGTGCTGACCTCGCGCGAGCAGCCCGACTGGTCATCGGCCAAGTCGACCCGCCGCGCCTATATCGCCCGCGAGTACCGCATCCTGCTCAACATCGGCGACAACTACGGCGACTTTACCGACGCGTTCCGCGGCAGCGAGGCCGAGCGCCTGAAGTCCTACGAGGTCAACAAGGCGCGCTTCGGCCGCGAGTGGATCGTGATCGCCAACCCGACCTACGGCTCGTTCGAGAGCGCCACCTTCGGCCACGATTTCAAGAAGACGCCGGTCGAGCAGCGCACGGCCAAGCGCGGCGCGCTGGAGCCCTGGAAGGGTCCATAAGCACGCGTCTCGCGCGGCGGTGACAGCGGGGAGGGCGCGCGGCTAGAGTGCGCCGCTCCCGGTCTTGCTTCGGTTGCGCGCATGATCTCCACCGTCGCCGTCCAGGGCTACCGCTCGCTGCGCGACGTGGCGCTCGCGCTCGACCGCGTGACCTTGATCACCGGTCCGAACGGCAGCGGCAAGTCGAACATCTACCGTGCCCTACGGCTCCTGGCCGACGTGGCGCAGGGCCGACTGCACGCGACGCTGGCGCGCGAGGGCGGCTTTCCGTCGGCGCTCTGGGCCGGGCCGGAGAAATTCTCGCGCGCCATGAAGCGCGGCGAGCAGGCGGTGCAGGGCGGCGGCCGGCGCAATGCCTCGGTCGCCCTCAAGCTCGGCTTCGCCGGCGACGACTACGGCTATGCCATCGATTTGGGCCTGCCGGTCATGGGCGGGCCGTTCGGCCAGGACCCGGAAATCAAGCGCGAGCTCTTGTGGACCGGCGAGAAATACCGGCCGGGCACGGTGATCGCCGACCGGCGCGGGCAGGGCGTCACGGTGCGCGACGACGCCGGCGAGTGGCGCGGCGTCCACCAGCACCTGGCGCCGTTCGACACGATGATGACCCACGCGCCCGATCCGCGCGCCGCGCCCGAGATCCTGATCCTGCGCGAGCGGATGCGGTCCTGGCGCTTCTACGACCACCTGCGCACCGACATCGACGCGCCGGCGCGAAGGCCGCAGGTGGGTACCCAGACCCCTGTCCTGAGCGCCGACGGCGCCGACCTGGCGGCGGCGATCGAGACGATCCGGCATATCGGCGACCCCGACGCGCTCGACCGGGCGATCGACGACGCCTTTCCCGGCGCGCGCGTCGTGGTCTCCGCCCCCGGCGGGCAGTTCGAGACGGGCCTCCGCCAGCACGGGCTGCTGCGCGACCTGAAGGCGGCCGAGCTTTCCGACGGCACGCTGCGCTACCTGCTGCTCGCCGCCGCGCTCTTGAGCCCGCGCCCGCCGCCGCTGCTGGTGCTGAACGAGCCGGAGACCAGCCTGCACGCCGACCTGCTGCCCGCGCTCGGCCGGCTGATCGCGGGCTGCGCCAGGGATTCGCAGGTGATCGTCGTGACCCACGCCAGGGCGCTGATCGACTCGCTGCGGGAATCCGTGGCCTGCCGCCTGGTCGACCTGGCCAAGGACCTCAGCGAAACCCGGGTGCCGGAGGAGGCGCAGGCGGCGTGGAGCTGGCCGCCGCGCTAGGCATGGATGAAAAAAACTTAGGCATCGGGTGAGAATAGCTGGGCGTGCCGCCGCCCCTTGGGGCGTGGTATGGCTGGCGCGGCGTCGCCTCACCCCAATCTCCGGGAATTCATGACCTCGCTCGACCGGGCCGTGCCTGCCGCGCCGCTCCTCCATGAGGGGCGTGCGCATCACCGCACCGGCATCCTGCTCGTCGCGCTCGCCTCGATCGCCTGGAGCACCGGCGGGCTCATCGCGCGCTATATCGAGGCGGGCCCTTGGACCGTGGTGTTCTGGCGCGGCGTCGCCTGCGCCAGTTTCCTGCTGGTGTTCCTGGCGATTCGCGAGCGGGGCCGGGTGTGGCCGCTGTTTCGGGCGGCGGGCTGGCCGGGCGTGCTGGTCGCGGCCTGCTTCGCCACCGCGTCGACCAGCTTCATCCTGGCGCTGCAGATCACCTCGGTCGCCTCGATCCTGATCGTGCAGAACCTGGCGCCGTTCATCGCCGCCTTCCTCGCCTGGGTGCTGATGCGCGAGAGGCTGGCACCCAGGACCTGGGTCGCGATTGTGGTTTCGCTGGCCGGCATCTTCGTCATGGTGTCGGGCCAGGCGATCGGCGGCGGGGCCATGGGCTGGTTCCTGTCGCTGCTCGGCGCCTGCGGCTTCGCCTGCGCCACCGTCACCATTCGCCACAACCGCGGCGTCCGCATGACCCCGGCGGCCTGCCTGGCCTCCTGCTTCGGCGCGCTGATCGCGCTGCCTTTCGCCGACGTGCTGGCGTTCAGCACCCGCGACTTCGCGCTGATGTGGCTGTTCGGCGTCGGCCAGCTCGGCATCGGCATGGTGCTGTTCACCACGGGCGCGCGGATGATCCCGGCCGCCGAGGCGGCGCTGATCACGGTGCTGGAGACGGTGTTCGCGACGATCTGGGTTTGGCTGTTCCTGGGCGAGGACCCGGGGCGGGCGGCGCTCCTGGGCGGCGCGCTGGTGCTGGCCGCGGTCATCGGCCACACGCTGATGGACCTGCGGCGGAAAGCCTAGGCGGGCGCTTTTCCGATCATCCGGCGCAATGCGCTGCGGACCGCGTTCTGCGCCGCCGGGATCGACCAGATGATCGACGCGATCGTGATCGCCGCCAGCGTGCCCGCGATCGGCCGGGTGAAGAACGGCGCCAGCGATCCGTCCGACAGCTTCAGCCCGCGCGTCAGGTTGCTTTCGAACAGCTCGCCCAGCACCAGCCCCAGGATCATCGGCGCCATCGGGAACTTGAGCTCGCGCAGGACGAATCCCAGGAAGCCGAAGAACACCATCACGTAGATGTCGAAGATGCGCGAGGTGATGGCGAAGGCGCCGACGCAGCACAGCACGAACACGACCGGCATCAGCCGCTCGCGCGGCACCAGCAGGATCCACAGCAGCGGCCGGACCAGGAAAAGGCCGTAGAACAGCTTGGCGATGTCGGCGATCACCAGCATCGCCACGATCTGGTAGAGGAATTCCGGCGTGTTGATCATCAGCATCGGGCCGGGATTGATGTCGTGGATCATCAGCGCGGCCATCAACACCGCGGCGGGCGCGGAGCCGGGCACGGCGAGGGTGAGCACGGGAATGATCGCGCCGGGCACGCAGGCGCTTTCGCCGGTCTCGGCCGCCATCAGGCCCTCGACCGAGCCCTTGCCGAATTTCTGCTTCTCCTTGCTGCCGCGGCGCGCGGCGGCGTAGGACGACCAGGCGGCGATGTCCTCGCCGAGGCCCGGCAGGATGCCGATGAAGGTGCCGATCACGCCCGAGCGCAGGATCGTGCGCCAGTACTGCACCACGTCCTTGACGCGCGGGATCACCGAGTCGAGCTTGTTGCTGATCGCCTTCGCGGCCGGGCCGCGCATCGCCATCAGCACCTCGGCCATGCCGAAGGTCCCGACCAGCGCGGGCAGGAGCCCGATGCCGCCGGTCAGGTCGGTGAAGCCGAAGGCGAAGCGCGGATAGTTGTAGTAGGGCTCGTTGCCGATCGTGCCGATCCACAGCCCGATGAAGCCGGCGATGTAGCCCTTGAGCGCGTCGCCGCCAGAGAGCGTGCCGGCGATCACGATGCCGAACACCGCGATCCAGAAGAACTCGTAGCTCTGGAAGGTCAGCGCCAGGTTGGCGAGCAGCGGCGTCAGCGTCGCGACGCACAGCGCGCCGATCAGCGTGCCGATCCACGACCCTGTGGTCGAGATGCCCATGGCGCGGCCGGCGAGCCCCTGGCGCGCCAGCGGGTAGCCGTCGAGCGTCGAGCAGGCCGAGGCCGGCGTGCCGGGAATGTTGAGCAGGATGGCGCTGCGGCTGCCGCCGTAGATCGCGCCCACGTAGATGCAGATCAGGACCAGGATCGCTTGGTTGTGGTCCATGGTGAAGGTGAGCGTGGTCATCAGCGCCACGCCCATGGTCGCGGTCAGGCCCGGCAGCGCCCCGATGACGATGCCCAGCAGCATCGCCCAGGCGACGATCACGAGCGTGGAGGGGCCGAGGAGCTGGCCGAAGGCGCCGGCGAAATGCCCGAAGCTCTCGATCATGGGACCACGGCCATGGGTCTAGGGCAGCCTTACGAGGAAGAGGCGCTCGAACACCAGCACCACGGCGACGCCGGTTCCGACGCCGATCAGTGTCGCGATGGCCAGCCGGCGCAGATTGGCGCCGGGGGCCGCCTCGCGCCGCCACTCGAACAGGGTGATGAAGCCGGTGACGAACAGTGCGGCGGCGAGCCAGAACGGCAGGCGCCCGATCAGCCCCGCCGTGAACACCAGGCACAGGCCGGCGGCCATCGCCAGGCGCGCATTGCTGTATCCCTCGCGCCGGACGGGCATTCCCTGCGCGCCGGGCTTGAGGGCCCCGCGGCCGATCGAGCGGACGGCAAGCCAGGCGCTGAGCAGCGCCACGATCGTGCCATGGACGGTGGGGACGAGGCCGGGCCAGTTGTAGATCTCGCCCTGCTGCTCGCGGAACATCGGCATCTGGGCGGCGACCGAGACGATGGCGACGCCGAGGGCGAAGAACACGACCGCGACCCAGAGGTCGACCCGCGGCGGCAGCGGCTCCTCGTGCGGCAGCAGCGCCTGCGGCTGGTCCTGATCGGCTTTCGCCATGTGGCTTCGACCCCTGCTTACGCGAAACGGCGGCCGAAGATCGCCCCTCGGCCGCCGTGTCTCCTGCGATGCGCCGTGGCTACTCCAGGCGCTTGATGCCCAGCGTGTCCGGCGACACCTTGGACTTGCCGCCGTCGTGGTAGAGCCACGCGGTGTAGCGCACCATCTTCATCGCCTCGTTGCGCGCCTCGTCGCCGTAGATCGGCGCGTAGAGGGCGGCGCGCGAGTCCGAGTACTTCTTCAGCGCATCCGACTTGGCGATCTTGTTCTTCCACACCGCGTCCATGGTCTGGATCACGGCCGGCGGCGCGTCCTTGTGCACCCAGATGCCGAAGTAGTTCAGCGGCGCCGGCATCTTCGGCAGCCACTTGGTGACGGCCGGGATCTCGCCATAGCCGTCGAGCATGACGGGCTTCTCGGCCTGCACTGCCAGCGGAACCAAGCGCTTGGCCTTGATGTGCTCGGACATCTCGACCAGCAGCTGGGCGGCGGTCATGGTCTCGCCCGCGACCGTGGCGGTCACCGCCGGCGCGCCGCCGTTATAGGTGATGTGCTTGTACTTCACCGCCGGGTCGGCGGCCCGGACCGACTCCATGAAGTTGTGGCCGGCCGAGGACAGGCCCGCGGTCGCGACCGTGATGCTGTCGCCCTTGGTCTTCAGGTCGCCCAGGAGCTGGCCGAAATCCTTGTAGGGCGTCGACGGGTTGGCCGAGATGACGTTGACGTTGGCGACGGCAAAGTACATCCGCCAGTCGGGCAGGCCGGTTTCGAGCAGGCCGAGAACGCCATAGGTGCCGACGTCCACCGCCGCGCCCGCCGCCCAGGTATAGCCGTCCTTGGCCGCTTCCATCGCATTCTTGGTGCCGATCGAGCCCGAGGCGCCGGGCTGGTTGACGACGACGAATTTCTGCTTGAGCTCGGTCTCGAGCTCGCTGGCGACGATGCGCGCCATCTGGTCGGTCGATCCGCCCGCGGCCCACGGCACGATGATCGTGACCGGGCGATCGGGCTTCCAGGGATAATCCTGCGCCAGGGTTGCCGTCGCGGTCAGGGCGCCGATGCCCGCCAGGATGGTCCCCAGAAGAATCCGCTTCATGACTCCTCCCACTTGCTATTAGGGTACCGGTCCTAAGTAACGAACCGGTTACTTGTGCGCTAGACTGACGCCCGTTGCCCCGCGTCGTCAAGGGGCAGACTGACGGCGCGGCGCCGAAGCCGGTCACTTTTGGAGGAAGCTGCCGGGCATGAAGCTGGCTCTGTGCAACGAGGTGATCCGCGAGATGGAGTTCGCGCGGCAATGCACGATGGCCGCCGGCATGGGCTATGCCGGGCTGGAACTCGCGCCCTTCACCCTGGGCGACGACACCTACCGGATGGGGTCGGCCCAGCGCGCGTCGGTCAGGCGGGCGGCCAGCGACGCGGGCCTCGCGATCTGCGGCCTGCACTGGCTCCTGGTGGCGCCGGCGGGCCTGTCGATCACCAGCGACGATGCGTCCGTCCGCGACCGCACGATCGATGTCATGCGTCGCCTGATCGATTTGTGCGCCGAGCTTGGCGGTGACTACCTGGTCCACGGCTCCCCTGCCCAGCGCCGGGTCGGCGACAAGAAGGATCCCAAGGACGCGGCGGCGCGGGGCGAGGCCGCCTGGGCCTCCATTGCCGGGGACGCGCAGAAGGCCAAGGTGGTCTACTGCATCGAGCCCCTGGCGCGGGGCGAGACCGACTTCGTCAACACCGTCGCCGAGGCCGCGGCGATCGTCGAGCGCGTCGGCAGCCCTCATCTGCGCACGATGATCGACACGTCGGCCGCAGCCCAGGCCGAGGCCGAGCCGGTGGCGGATGTCGTCACGCGCTGGATGCCGACCGGGCTGATCGGCCACGTGCAGCTCAACGACCGCAACCGCCGCGGCCCGGGGCAGGGCGGCGACAGGTTCGCGCCGGTCATCAAGGCGCTGCGCGCCACGGGCTACCAGGGCTGGCTGGCGATGGAGCCGTTCGACTACGTGCCGGACGGGCCGACCTGCGCCGCGCGCGCGATCGGCTATGTGCAAGGGGTGATGGAGGCCACGGCATGAGCGCCGCGCCCAGGCTGAAACTCGTCTCCGTCGAGCGCTTCGAGCGCGACGTGAAGCTGCGCCTGCCGTTCCGCTTCGGCGTCATCACCGTCACCGAGGCGACCCAGGCGGTGATCCGCGCGACGATCGAGGTCGAGGGCGGCAAGACCGCGACCGGCGTGGCCGCCGAGACGCTTGCCGCCAAGTGGTTCGACAAGAACCTGGCGCTGAGCGACGACCAGAATCTCGACCAGCTCCGCCAGGCGCTCGACGTCGCCATCGCCGTCTACCAGGGCCAGGGCGCCCAAACCGCCTTCGGCCTGTTCGCCGACAGCTATATCGAGCAGATGTCCCGCGGCATGGCGCTGGGCCTCAACCCGCTGGTCGCGAGCTACGGGCCCGCGCTGCTCGATCGCGCCATCATCGACGCGCTGGGCCGCGCCACGGGCAGGTCCTTCGCCCAGATGATCCAGGCGAACCTGCCGGGCATGGCGGTGACGACGCTGACCCCTGATCTGCAGGGCTTCGACCTGTCTGCCTTCCTGGCCGGCCTGAAGCCGGGCGCGAGCATCGACGTGCGCCATACGGTGGGACTGGTCGACCCGATCGTGGCGGCCGACCAGCCGGCCGACCACCGCGTCAACGACGGCCTGCCGGAGACGCTGGAGGAGGTCGCGCGCTTCTACCGCGGCCGGTTCTACAAGCTGAAGGTCGGCGGCGACGTGAAGGCCGATCTCGACCGGCTGGGCCGCATCGCCGCGGTGATCGACCGGGACATCGGCGAGTACCGCGCGACGCTCGACGGCAACGAGCAGTACGACAGCGTCGAGGGCATCGCCGAGCTGTGGCGGCGCATGATCGAGACGCCGGCCTTGAAGAAGCTCGTGTCGTCGATCCTGTTCATCGAGCAGCCGATCAAGCGCGCAGTCGCGCTGAGCCGCCCGGTGGAGTCGCTGGCGACGCAGAAGGCGCTGGAGATCGATGAGTCCGACGGCGAGCTCGGCTCGTTTCCGGCCGCGCTGGCGCTGGGGTATTCGGGCGTGTCGAGCAAGAACTGCAAGGGCTTCTACAAGTCGCTGCTGAACGCCGCGCGCGTCGCCAAGCTGAACGCGGCCGCCGGAACGCCGCGCTACTTCATGTCGGCCGAGGACCTGACGACCTGGGCCGGCGTGTCGGTGCAGCAGGACCTGGCGCTGGTGTCGCTGATCGGCCTGACCCATGTCGAGCGCAACGGCCATCACTTCATCGACGGCATGGGCTTCGCATCGGCGGCGGAGCAGCAGAGCTTCGCCAGGGCGCATCCCGAGCTCTACCGCGCCGAACAGGGCAAGCCGCTGCGTCTGAAGATCGAGGGTGGCAGGCTGGCGCTCGGCTCGCTCGCCGGCCCGGGTTTCGCCGTGGGCGGCGAGACGGATTTCGCCGCGATGCGGCCGATGAAGCAGGCGCCGAAAGGCGCGATCCAGCCCGAGCGGAAGGCCGGCCCATGAGCACGACGACAGACCTGCCGCGGCACTTCGACGACGTCGCGGCGATGGAAGACTTCATGACCGCGCCCGACGCGGCGCTGGTCGCCGACCTCGCCATGGCGCCGGGCGATATCCTGGTGCTCGGCGTCGGCGGCAAGATGGGGCCGACCCTGGCGCGGCTGGCCAAGCGCGCCGCGCCGGACCGCCGCGTCATCGGCGTGGCGCGGTTCAGCGAGAAGGGGCTGGCCGAGCAGCTCGAGGCCCAGGGCGTCGAGACCATCGCCTGCGACCTGCTCGACCGCACCGCGCTCGGCGAGCTGCCGCGCGTGCCGAACCTCGTCTACATGGCCGGCTTCAAGTTCGGCGCGACCGGCAACGAGCCGCTGGCCTGGGCGATGAACGTGCAC
>JAEULC010000394.1 GCA_016792605.1 Rhodospirillales bacterium | reverse complement strand
CGGGCGAGTCGATGCGTAGCACGATCGCCTTGACCTTCTTGTCGGCGGTCGCGTCCTCGATCGCCTTGGCGATGCGGGCGGCGCCGAGCGCGGACCTGCCGAGCGGCGAGGCCTGGCCGCCGTCGCCGCGCATGATCGCGCCCACGGCATAGACCAGCGCCACCGCGTCGCCCTTAGGTTTCGGCCGGTCCGCGGTCGCGGCGTAGCGCTGCAGCTTCTGCAGCTTCGCCTCGCCGCCGGCCTTGCCGCGCGCGGCGTCCAGCGCCTGGTCGCGATAGGCGAGCTCGTCGACCAACCCCGCCTGCTTCGCCTGGCCGGCGTCGAACGGGCCGCGGTCGATCAGGGTGCGCAGCGCGGCCGGCTCGAGCCGACGGTCCTGGGCGATGTCGCGCACGGCCTGTTGCGTCAGGTCGTCGATCAGCGCCTGCAGGTTCTCGCGCTGCTCCGGCGTAAAGCCGGTCTCGGTGACGGTGTTCGGCGCGGTCTTGTACGCCTCGCGACGGTCGATGCGCGGCTGGATGTTCCACTGGTCCAAGGCGTCGCGCGCGAAGGGCACCTCGGCGTAGAAACCGGTGAGGCCCAGCGCGCCGGTCGGCTGCAGGTAGATGCGGTCGAAGGCCGCGGCCAGATAGTAGCCCGCGTTGCCCGGCCCGAACTCGCCGAAGCTGTCGCTGACGGCATAGGCGAACTTGCCTGCGGCGCGGAAGCGCCTGATCGCGTCGCGCAGCTCCTGGGTCTGGGCGAGGCCCAGCCTGCCGGCGCCGATCGCGGCGACCAGGCCCTTGACGCGCGGGTCGGTGGCGGCGTGGTCGAGCGTGTCGATGGTCTGGCGGAAGGTCATCGCGTCGGACCGGCGCAGCAGCGACAGCGGGCCCTCGTCGCGTCGTTCCGGCAGGCCGCGGTCGAGGTCGAGGGTCAGCACCGCCACGGCGGGCACGCGCGGCTTGGTCCACCAGAAATAGGCGCCGGTGCCCGCCGCGCCGAGCGCCGCGAACACCACCAGGCCGCCGATCACCGCGAGGACGCGGGCGAGGAATCTGCGCATCGTGCACTCCCTTGGGCGAGAGCCGGAATCTAGCGACGAAATGCGGCGAATTATGGCTTCCGGGTCGCCAGCATCGCCCGCGCGGCGCCGGACGCCAGCACCACGCCGATCGCGGTCAGCAGCACCGCCGTCCAGGCCGCCGGCGCCGGCCATTCGCCGAGCAGCGGGATGCCGAGGATCGCCACCAGGACCGGGGTCAGCGCGCCGAAGGCGGCGGCGCGCGCCGGGCCGAGCAGCGCGATGCCGCGCATGTAGGCGATCAGCGACACGGCGCTGGTCATCACGCCCTGGTAGAATCCGTGGAACAGCGCCGGGCCCAGGGGAAGCTCCAGCAGGTGCAGGCCGGTCACGGCGAAGTAGGGCGGCAGGTAGATCAGCATCGACACCACCGCGACCACGGCGGTCGCGTGCAGCGGGGCGAGGCCGCTGCGCCGCATCGCCAGGGTCGACAGCGCCCACAGCGTCGCCGAGACCAGGAACAGCGCGTGGCCGATCGACACGCGCCCGCCCGACACCGCCGCGTCCATGAGCTCGCGCCCGACCAGCGTCATCGCGCCGCAGAAGATCAGGGCGAAGCCCAGCGCCTGTGCCCGGTCGATGCGCTCGCGCAGGATGGCCCAGGCCAGCACGGCCACGATCAGCGGCATGGTGCCGGGCAGCAGCGCGCCGCCATGCGCGGCCGGCGCGAAGGTCAGTCCCGAGGTGACGACCACGGCATAGGGCGCGCCGGCACCCACGATCAGCACCACGTACCACAGGCCGCCTTTCGGCCGCGCCGCCATCTGCCGCCAGCCCCAGCCGCGCTTCCACACCACGGGCGCCAGCAGCAGGCCCGCGACCAGGTAGCGCAGCGCCGCGATGTCCCAGGGCGTGAACGCGACGTGGCCCTTGGTCGCGATGCCCACGCCCAGGCGGGTGGACAGCAGCCATCCGGCCCAGATCAGGACGGCGAAGAGCAGCCAGGCGGCGCCGGCGAGCATGGCGCCGCGCGGCGACGGCGGTGGGGAAGTCATCGCGCACTAGAGGCGGGCGCGGCCCGTGCGGTCAACCGACGTTCCGGGATGCCGCCCCTGTGCAAGGCGAATGCGGGATCAGCCTCTGGCGGCGCGGCGGGGCGGCGCGGCCGCTTGTGGCGCCGCGGCGGGCTCTTTGGCGCGGCGAGCCGCCGGCAGCACGACCCAGGCCGTGGTGCCGCGGTCGGGTGCGCTGTCCAGCGTCAGGCTGCCGCCATGCGCCTCCACCAGCGCGCGGCTGATGGCTAGTCCGAGACCGGTGCCGCCGAACTTGCGCGTGATCGAGGCGTCGGCCTGCTGGAAGGGCTGGAACAGCCGCGCGATCGCCTCGGCCGAGATGCCGATGCCGGTGTCGGCGACGCGGTAGGCGACAGTGCCGTCCTCGTTGACCTGCAGTCCCAGTTCCACGCGGCCACCGCGCGAGGTGAACTTGATCGCGTTCGACACCAGGTTGATCAGCACCTGGCGCAGCGCGCGGCGGTCGGCGCGGATCACCGGCGCGGGCGAAGGCAGGTGCGGCGTCAGCGCGATGCCGGCCTCCTGGGCGCGCTCGCTGAGCAGGGTCACGCAATCCTCGATCACGTCGCCGGCGCAGAGGTCCTCCTCCTCCAGCTCCAGCTTCCCGGCCTCGATCTTCGACATGTCCAGAAGCTGGCTGATCAGCTCGAGCAGCTGCTGGCCGGAGCTGTGGATGGTCTGGGCGTAGTCGGCGTAGCGCGCCATGGCGTTGGGGCCGAAGCGCTGGCTGGCGATGACCTCGGAAAAGCCGATGATCGCGTTCAGCGGCGTGCGCAGCTCGTGGCTCATCATCGCCAGGAAGCGCGACTTGGACGCGCTGCCGGCCTCGGCCGCGGCCTTGGCGTCGCGCAGCTCCTGCTCGCGGCGGCGCTCGCCGGTCACCACCTGCGTCGTGCCGCGAAAGCCGCGGATCTGTCCGAACAGGTCGCGCAGCGGCTTGGCGGTGATGCGGAAGAACTCGCGCCCGCCGGCGCGCGTGCGGATCGAGTACTCGAACCCGGTGAAGCTGTGCCCGGCGTGCATCAGCCGCTCCATGCGGTTGAGCGCCGCGAGTTCCTCGGCATCGCCGATGCGCTCGGCGATCTCGCGCCTAGTCTTGCCCAGCACGGCCTTGGTCACGTCCGTACGCGTGCCGCCGCGGGTCTTGAAGAAATAGGTGAAGCGCAGGTTGCGGTCGTGCTCCCACAGCCAGTCGGTCGCCATCTGGGCGTAGTCGCGGAACCGGCGCTCGCCCTCGCGCGCGCGGTCGAAGGTGCGCGCGGTCAGGAACAAGAGGAAGCTGATCGTGGCGCCGGCGACGATCACCAGCGACGGCATGGCGCGCGTGGTGGCCGCGGCCTTGCGGCCCTTGGCGACCACGTCGACGGTCCACAGCCGGCCGCCAAGGCTGATGGCGCGGCTTTCGCGGATCTGGTTCGGGTCCAGCCCGCCGGGCTGCCCCAGGATGCCGTCATAGAGGCGCAACGTCAGGTCGCTGCCCGCCGCATTCGCGATGGTGCTGATGAACAGCTCGACGTTCAGCGGCGCATAGGCGAAGCCCCGCACCTGGCCGTCGCGCCAGGCCGGCACGAAGATCTCCAGGCGGCGCAGCGGGTCTTCCAGCGGCGGGGTGCCGACCGCGCGCCCGCTGTTGAGGGTCGGGCGGTTGGCGGCGGTCGCCTGGGTCAGGGCCTGCCAGCGCGTCAGATCCGCCTGCAGGTCCATCCCGATCAGCGCCAGCCCGTTGGCCGTCTCGGGCTCGCTGAAGATCGTCGGGGTATAGAGCGGCCGCGCGCCCGGCGGCTGGATCGCGAAGTCGTCGTCGCCGTCCTGGCGCATCCGCTCGACCAGGGTCGGCATGTCCTCCCGCGCCACGTGCTCGGCGAAGGCGATCGCTTGCAGCTCGGGAAAGCGGTCGGCGATGCGCTGGCTGGCGACATAGAGCCGCCACTCCTCGCGCGATACCTTGTCGCTCGAGGAATAGAGGGCCGCGGCCCCCATCAGCACCTGCTCGTAGAACTGGACGCGCGACGAGATCGCGACAGTGATCCGGTCGGCGTCGCGCTGGAGCGAGCTGCGTACCTCCTCCAGCCCGGCCTGCATGGCGTAATGCCAGCCGAACCCGGTCGCGACCACGCCGAGGGCGAGGGCGATCCAGGCTGCCAGATGACCGGTGAGGCGATCGAGGACCTGGCGAACCATCCCGGGATAGTTCACTCGGTCGGTTAAGGGTTGTTTAAAAAATCACGCAATAGGAGATTGCCGGGCCGGGCGTGTTTAAATTGTCCGGTTAACCCGCTAGCGCCGGCGGCCGCCCGCCACGGCCTCGCCGCGGACTGCGGCCAGCTTCCGCGCCGGGGCGCCGCGCTGGATGGAGAATCCTGCGGAGCTGAGCGCATTGACCAGTTCCTGCATGCGGGCGCGATAGGAGGCCCGCGTTTCCGCCGCCGCACTGTCCCAGGGCGCGCGCCGCGGATGGGCGCGGAACTCGTAGATCGCGCGGCCACCGACTTCGAGGACGTCCTTGTCCATTCACTCGCTCCATCATTGCGTACAATTCTCTGCTGTCGCGGCGGTGTCAGGCCCGACAAGCCCATGAGGCAAGCCCATTGAGGCACGACGGCAACGCCGCGGACCGGCGATGGTTCCCTGGCGCCGGCGAAAACCGCGCCAGCGCCGCAAGCCGCTGAAACCGTTAGCGAAGACGACCATTCTGCGGGGCGCGCCGGAGGCCCGCAAGCCTGTCGCGGGCGGCCGGCCTCCGCTCGCGCATTCTTGTCCACGAAACTCGCCCAGAAATTGAGTAGCGATACCGCGGCCCCGTCGGAACCGCGCAACGAACAGGGCCAGCCCTGCGGCTTGCCGGCAGGGCCATGGCGGAAACCACCTTTTTTGCGGTATGGACATAGGCATGGGGAGAAAACGCATGACAGCGCCACTGCAACGGCGCGAAACGCTCAGCACGCAGCTTGTCCGGGAACTGAGCCGCCGCATCGGCCGCGGCGAGTTGAAGCCGGGCGACAAGCTGCCGAGCGAGCAGGACCTGATCACGGCTTTCAAGGTCAGCCGCACGGTCGTGCGCGAGGCGCTGTCGAGCCTCAAGGCCGACGGTCTGGTCTCGACGCAGCAGGGCGTCGGCGCCTTCGTGCTGCAGCGTCACGCCACGCCGCCCTTCCGCGTCGATCCGGTCGGCTTCCACATGCTGAAGGAAGTGATCGGCGTGCTCGAGCTGCGCATCGGCGTCGAAGCCGAGGCCGCGGCGCTGGCCGCCGAGCGCCGCACCGACGAGCAGCTCGCCCGCATGCGCGCGGCGCTCGACCGCATGACCAAGGCGATCGAGGAGGAGGACGACGCGGTCGAGCCCGACCTCGACTTCCACCGCTGCGTCGCCGAGGCCACCGGCAACCGGCACTTCACCCAGCTCTTCAACTCGCTCGGCACCACGCTGATCCCGCGCGCGCGGGTAGAGACGTTCAAGTTCTACGCCGTCGACCGCGGCGCCTATCTGCGCCTGGTCAACCGCGAGCACGAGAACATCTTCGACGCCATCAAGCACCAGAACCCCGACGCCGCGCGCACGGCGATGCGCCAGCACCTCGCCAACAGCCGCGAGCGCATCCGCCAGGCCCACGCCAAGCGTTATCCGAACGAAGCGGCCGATGACTGAGCCCGGCGCCTGATCGCGCATGGCCGCCAAGAAGCCTAGGGCATCCGCGCCGAAGAAAAAGGCGGCCAAGAAGCTCGTCGCAAAAAGGCCCGGGAAGCCGAAGCTTCTCGCCGGCGGCAATCCGCAGATCGCCAAGGGCGCGGGCGACGCGCCGGTAGAGGCCTATATCGCCGCCGTCCAGGGCTGGAAGCGCGACGTCTGCCGCCGGGTCGACGCCATCGTCACGCGCAGCGTTCCCGGCCTGCGCAAGGCGGTGAAGTGGAACTCGCCGTTCTACGGCGTGGAAGAAAAGCACTGGTTCCTCAGCTTCCACTGCTTTACCCACTACGTGAAGGTCGCCTTCTTCAAGGGCGCGTCACTCGATCCGCTGCCGCCCGGCACGTCGACACAGAAGGACGTGCGCTACCTCGACATCCGCGAGGGCGACACGATCGACGAGGCGCTGCTCGCATCCTGGATCAAGCAGGCGAGCAAGCTGCCCGGCCTGAAGATGTGAGGTCGAGGCTCGATGCGCGACGATCTGTTCCGGCTGAACGACATCAAAGAACACGACCCGCGAGTCCGCGCCTGGTTCGACGATCTCGGTGACTCGCCCCGGCAAATGGTGAAGCCGTGGTTCGCGCGGCTGCGGATCTGCGGCGATGATGTGCGCGAAGTCCTGCACGACGGCTGCCCCACGGCCTGCGTCGGCGACGTGGCCTTCGGGTACGTCAACGCGTTCATGGGCCACGCCGCGGTTGGCTTCTTCCACGGCGCGTCGTTGCCTGACCCGAAGAGGCTGCTCGAAGGCACGGGCAAGCGCATGCGCCACGTGAAGCTGCGGCCGGGGGCGGAGGAGGACATGATGGCCATGACCGCGCTGATCGACGCGGCCTACGAGGACATCAAGCGGCGGATTGCGCAAACTTCTCCGGTCCCCCCTCCCCTTGCGGGAGGGGGCTAGGGGGGAGGGGTGATGACGCCGCATAGAGTTTTGATGATGCGCATCTAGAATGCCTGTGTCGTCCCCTCCCCCTGACCCCCTCCCGCAAGGGGAGGGGGGACCAGATGCGGCGGCGCTCGAAGCGAGGAGAAGGCATGGCGAAGGCAACGACGACCGCAAAAAGGAAAGCGCCCGGCGCCGACTCCCCCGCCAAGCTCATCGACGCCCGCATCAAGGAGCTCGGCGACTGGCGTGGCGAGACGCTGGCGCTGGTGCGCAAGCTCATCCACGAGGCCTGCCCCGGCGTCGAGGAAACCTGGAAATGGCGCGGCGTGCCGGTGTTCGAGCAGGACGGCATCATCTGCACCGGCGAGACCTACAAGGCCGTGGTGAAGCTGACCTTCGCCAACGGCGCGGCGCTCGCCGATCCCAAGGGCCTGTTCAATTCCAGCCTGGACGGCAACGTACGTCGTGCCATCGACCTGCGCGAGGGCGAGAAGATCGGCGCGCCGGCGCTGAAGGCGCTGGTGCGCGCGGCGGCGGATTTCAACGCGGCGAAGCGTGCGAGGAAGAAGAAGTCGGGCGCCCGCTAGGGGCTCGGCGACGCGCATTTTTCGTCATGGCCGGGTCAAGCCCGGCCATGACGTCGGGAGAGGATTGCGTGCTGTCGAGACGCTACGCGAACACCGCATCCACCGCGTCGCCCAGGCGCTCGACGATCAGTCCGAGTTCCTTCTCGTTCACGATGTAGGGCGGGGCGACGATGATGTGGTCGCCGACCTTGCCGTCGATCGTGCCGACGCAGGGATAGATGCCGAGGCCGCGGTCGAGCGCGGCTTGCTTCACGCGGTCGGCGATCTTCTTCGACGGGTCGATGGCGGACTTGGCGGCGCGGTCCTGCACGAACTCGAGCGCCCAGAACAGGCCGCGGCCGCGGATGTCGCCGACATGGTGGTGGTTGCCGAAACGCTCGACCAGCATGGTCTCGAGCTTGCCGCCCATCGCCTTCACGTTGGCGACGAGATTGTCCTCCTTCAGGATGCGCTGGACCTCGAGCGCCGCGGCGCAGGCCACGGGATGGGCCTGGTAGGTCTGGCCGTGCATGAAGCCGCCCGAGCCCTTGCGCAGGGCCTCGATCACGCGGCCCGCAACCAGGATGCCGCCGATCGGGGCGTAGCCGCCGCCCAGGCCCTTAGCCACGGTCTGGATGTCCGGCGCGATGCCTTCCTGCTGCCAGGCATGCATCGTGCCGCTGCGGCCCATGCCGCACATCACCTCGTCCAGGATCAGCAGCGCGCCGTGGCGGTCGCAGACCTTGCGCATCGCCGGGAAGTACCCGGGCAGCGCGGTAACGCAGCCCGTGGCCGCGCCGACGATCGGTTCGGCGACGAAGGCGCAGACCGTGTCCGGGCCTAAGCGCTGGAACTCGGCCTCGAGCTCGTCGGCCAGGCGCGTCACGTAGGCCTGATCGGACTCGTCGAGCTTCTGGTAGTGGTAGGCGAAGCAGGGCGAGACCTTGCCGAACACCGGGCTCAGGATCGGCTCGTAGGGCGCGCGGCGCGCCACGTGCCCGCCGACCGACAGCGCGCCGATCGTCGTGCCGTGGTAGCTCAGGCGACGGGCAATGTAGTT
>JAEULC010000376.1 GCA_016792605.1 Rhodospirillales bacterium | reverse complement strand
ACCAGCGCGTCGGCCAGCGCGTCCTGGTCCATCCTGGCCTTGCCGCGCGCGCCGTCGAGCAGCGGGAAGCCCTTGATCGACCGGATCATCGTGTGGGCCTCGTCATGGCCGAAGGGGGCGAGGCGCAGGACCGAGTCCTTCATGATCTCGACGAAGATGCCGCCGAGGCCGAAGACGACGGCGGGGCCGAACACGGGATCGCGGTTGACGCCTAGGATGCATTCGACGCCGCCCGTGACCATCGGGCTGACGAGCACGCCTTCGAGCTTCGCGTCGGGGCGCAGCTTCTTGGCGCGCGCCAGCAGGTCGGCGAAGGAGGCGGCGACGGATTTGGCGTCGGCGAGATTCAGCGCCACGCCGCCGATCTCGCTCTTGTGCTGGATGTCAGGCGAATTGATCTTGAGCACGACGGGGAAGCCGAGCTTCTCCGCCGCGGCGACGGCCGCGTCGGCGCTCGCCGCGACGATGTCCTCGGCGACCGGAATGCCGGCGCTGGCCAGGATCTTCTTCGCCTCCGCCTCGCCGATGGGCTTGGACGGCGGCGGCAACGCGGTCGAGGGCAACGGGGGCACGGGGGCCCCCGGCCCCCGTTCGAAGGCCTGCCCGAACCTGACCAGCGCGGCGATCGCCGCGATGGCGCGCGAGGGGTCCTCGTAGCAGAGGAAGCCCTCGGCCTCGTATTTCTGCCAGATGGCGGGCGGCGCCAGGATCGACAACGCGATCGGCGTCTGCGGGAAGCGCTCGGCGACCGCCTTCACCGCGGCCAACAGCACGGGCGACATGGTCGGCGAGCTGGGCCAGGAGGTGAAGAAGCCGGCCAGCGCGTCGTAGCCGCCCTGTTCCAGCATCTTGGTCATGAAGCCCGAGACGATGCCGTGCAGGTCGTTGAAGGCCTGGCCGGTGATGTCGACGGGATTGCGCGGGTTGGAGAAGGGCACGAGCTTCTTGAGCTCGGCCTGCGCCGCCTCGGGCATCGGCGGCAGGGAGAGGCCGTGCTTCGCCGCCTCGTCGGCCATCAGCACGCCGGCGCCGCCCGAGATGGTCATGATGCCGAGGCGGCCCTTGCTGGGGAATTGCCGGCGCTGCGCCGCGTAGGCGATGTCGAACATCTGGTCGGCGGTGTCGGCGCGGTGGACGCCGAACTTCTCGAACACCGCGTCGCAGACCGCGTCGGACCCGGCGAGCGAGGCGGTATGGGCGCGTGCGGCCTCGGCGCCGATCTCGCTGCGCCCGACCTTCATCAGCACGACGGGCTTGCGGTTCTTCCGCGCCGCCTCCAGCGCTGCGAACAGCCGGTCGCGCTCCTTCAGCCCCTCGGCATAGGCGGCGATGACGTGCGTGTCGGGGTCCTCGGCGAAGAAGTGGATCGCGTCGGCCACGTCGACGTCGCACTCGTTGCCCGTGGTGATCCAGGACGCGAGCCCGATGCCGCGCTGGCGCGCCAGCACGAAGAGGTGCGAGCCGAAGGCGCCGGACTGGCTGGCGATCGAGATGTGGCCGACCTTGGGCCTTCCGTGCTCGATCGACGAGGAGAAGGTCAGGAAGTTGCCCGTGTCGGCCGAGAACAGGCCGAGGCAGTTCGGGCCGACGACGCGCGCGCCACCCTTCAGGGCCGCGTCGCGCACCTGCTGCTGCAGCTTCTCGCCTTCGGGCCCGACCTCGGAGAAGCCGGAGGACAGGATCACGATGCCCTTGATGCCGCGCGCGACGCAGTCCTCGACCGCCTGCGCCGTGGAGGCCGCGGGTACGGCGAGCAGCGCGCAGTCCGGCACATCCGGCAGCTCGCGCGCGCTGGCATAGGCCTTGAGGCCCTGGATCGTCGGCCGGTTCGGGTTGACCGGATAGATCGGGCCCTTGAAATGCTCCTTGCAGTACCTGACGGGCCGCCCGCCGATGCGGGTCGGGTCGTCCGACGCGCCGATCACGGCGATGGCGCGCGGCTTCATCAGGGGCAGGAGGCTCTGGGCAGCGGACATCAGGCGTTTCCTCAGGCTGTTTTCTTCGTCTTCGGAATCTGCTGGCGCGGATCGTCGATCGTCAGGTGCCTGGCCGACCACTGGCCGGGCCAAACCCCGGCGTCGCCCGCGCGCATGCGCCGGATCTCGGCGAACGGCAGGTCCTTCGCGACCAGCAGCGGGCCTTCGTCGATTGCGTTGGCGATCGGCGGCAGCTCGGCCAGCGTGCCGGTGAAGCCGAGATCGTTTTCGCAGGGTATGTAGACGGCGGCGCCGGCGACGTTGGTGCCGGGATGCTCGACATAGGCCACGTCGCCGATCGTGCCGACGACGCAGACCGCGGCCTGAATCTCCACCGCGCGCGCCTTGGCGCAGCCGAAGACGCGGTGGTAGCCGGCGAGCGTGTCGGTGTTCGACGGCACCAGGACGAGATCTAGGTCGAGGCCCGAGAGGAGGACGCTGAGCGCCGGCAACTCGATGTCCAGGCAGATGCAGACGCCGATGCGCAGGCCCTTCCATTCCACCACGCCGAAGCGGTCACCGGGCGCGAGCGCCCAGTCCCCGGGATCGGCCTCGCCGGGCGTCAGGCAGAGCTTGTCCTGGCGATGGGTTCGCCCGTCGGGCAGCAGCAGGAAGGCGGCGTTGACATGCTTGCCTTTCTCTGCAACCGGCATCGAGCCGGCGAGCAGCGCGACGCCGTGCTTCGCGACCAGCCTGCGCAGCGCGTCGAGCGCGACGGGCGTCTGCGCCGCCATCCAGGGAATCTCGGCCTGCGTCGCCGTGCCGGCCGGCGCGAAGGAGAGCCACTGCACGCAGGCGTATTCCGGCATCACCAGCAGATCGGCGCCCCGGGCCTTGGCCTCGGCCATCCTTGCGTCGACCCCGGCGATCCAGGCATCGAGGCCGGCGAGGCGCTGGGTCAGGTTGGTCGCCCACAGGGCGACGGAAAGCGTGGTCATCTGACGGTTACGCCAAGGGGGTCATGCATGCAGGAAACGCCGTGGCGCGACCCTACCACGCGGCCTATGATCCGGGCCAGCGACGAGGTCCGCGGTCGCGCGGGTCGGATTTCCCCGGGAATCGAGCGGGATGAGCGACGGACGGCACGGGCTCCTGCCCATGGCGGCGATGGCGGTGACCTGCCTGCTGTGGGGCACGATGGTGCCGTTCACGGCCGAGCTGTTCACGACCATGAACCCGTTCTTCTTCTCCGCGATCCGCTACCCGCTGGGGGTCGGCGCGATGTGTCTCCTGGTGCTGCTGACCGAGCGGCGCCTGTTCCATCCGGCGCCGCTGCCGCTCGGCCGCGTGCTGACGCTGGGCGGCGCGGGCATGGCGGGATGGGCGACGCTCTACGCCGTCGGCATCTACCTGACCGACGCGATCACCGCGGCGGCCGTGCTGGCGACCGGGCCGGTCGTGGCGGCGCTGGTCGGACGCGTGCTGACCGGCGAGAAGCTGCAGGCGAGGGTGATGTTCGGCATCGCGCTCGCGGTCGCCGGCGGCATCACCGTGGCGCTGGGCCGCGACGGCGGGTTCGCCGGATTCAAGGGCGGCGAGGTCATCCTGGTGATCGCGCTCGGTTGCTGGACCTGGTACTCCACGCAGGCGCAGCGCTGGCTGGCGCCGCTGGGCCTCAGCCAGGTGCGCCTGACGCTGTGGACGCTCTCGGGCGCGCTGTTCTGGGTCGAGGCGATCTACCTCGCCGCCTGGGCCCTCGGATTCGCCCCGCCGCCGAGCGCACCGGAGAGCCCGGTCGAGTGGGCGATGCTGGTCTGGATCGGCTTCGGCGGCACGGGCCTGGCGATCTGGTTCTGGAACTACGGCGCCAGCCGGCTCGGCACCACGATCGCGACCGTGAACATCAACCTGGTGCCGGTCATCGCGGTCTGCACGGCGATGCTGCTGGGCCACATGCCGACGCTGCTGCAGGTCCTGGGCGGCCTGCTGGTGATCGCCGGCGTCGCCTGGGTGCAGTTCGGCGGGATGCGGCGCTGACCGCCTCCCGTCGGTCGCGGACTACATCAGCGCGGACTACATCAGGCGCTCATCGAATGGGAACGTGCTCATCACCTGGCAGCCGGTCTCGGTGATCAGCACCTGTTCCTCCAGCTTCACGCCCTCGGCGCCGCCTTCCTCGCCGATATAGCTCTCGACGCAGATGGTCATGCCGGGCAGGAGCGTCGCGTCGTACTGCGAGCGCGCGATGTCCTGGGCGTGGGTGACCTTCGGCCACTCGTCGCACATGCCGACGCCGTGGGCGACGCAGGAATAGCGGTTCTTGGCGTAGATGTTCGGGATGCGCCAGGCCTTCTCCGCCATCTCGCGGCAGGTCATGCCGGGCTTGATGATGCCGATGTTGTAGTGGATCTGCTCCATCGCCAGGCCCATCAGCTTGCGCTGCTCGTCGGTGCCCTTGTCGCGACCACAGAGGTAAGAACGCGAAAGATCGGCGCAGTAGCCGTAGGGGCCGATCAGGTCGGTGTCGTAGCTGACCATGTCGCCCGGCCGCAGGATCTTGTCGCTGCATTCCTGGAACCACGGATTGGTGCGCCCGCCGGACGAAAGAATCCTGCACTCGATCCACTCGCCGCCAAGCCGGTTGTTGGTGTCGTTGAGCGAAGCCCACAGGTCCTGCTCGGTGACGCCGGGCAGCATCTCGCGGTACATGCGGGCCATGCCGGCCTCGCACACCGCCAGCGCGTGCAGCATGCAGGCGATCTCGTCGGCCGACTTGACCGAGCGCGCGATCTCGCACGGCTCCTGGCCCTCCAGCACCTCGAAGCCGCAGGCCTGCATCGCGAACAGGCCGAGCGGGTCGACCTTGTCGAAGGCGACGCGCTTGGTGGTGGGGCCGCATTTCTTGCGGATCACGTCGGCGATCTCCTCGGCCCACAGCTTGGCCTTCTCGGCGCCGCGGTTGCCGGCGGAGAAGAAGAAGAAGGCCTTCGCCGGCCGCACTTCCTCGATCGTCTCCAGCCCGTCGGACAGGTGCTCGCAGTTGTGGAAGTCCCAGAGCACGGCCTTGCCCTCTGCCGGCACGAAGCAGTAGCGCGCCGCGTTGTGCAGGGTCCAGACCGACATGTTGCGGCTGCCGGTGGCGTAGCGGATGTTGATCGGGTCGAACAGCACGATGCCGGGATAGCCCAGCCGCTTCAGCTCGGCCTGCAGCCGGCCCATGCGGTAGCCGCGCAGGCGCTGCATGTTCGGCTGCGCGCCCTCGAAGTCCTTCAGGTTGAAGCCCACGTGCTTCTTCATGCGCGGAAACGCTTCGTAGAGATTCTGCACGGCCGGTCCCCTCTCGTCCCTGGTCCCCGATGGACCCGAAATTCCCATGCAGCTAGCATCCCGCCGCAGGCGCCTGCCCTAGTTGGCGGGAAGCGATGCAAGGTGGTCCCGGAGCGACATGCGACAGTTGATCCTGGTCGACGCGGCGAAACCTAGCTTGCAAGCGCGCGCAATTGACTCAGGAAAGTCGCAAAATCAGGCGCCACGGCATAGAGCGACGGAATGTGCGCGTTCCACCCGTAAAGGTCGCCAAAGACGACGTTTGATGCGATGCCGTCTCGCACCTGAAGGCAAAAGCAGTTTCCACCTGAGTCGCTGCCGACCGGCACTAGTCGCTGCGCTGGATAGTCGCGCGCAATAAATTCCGCCCGCCAAAGGATGTTCTCAGACGCGATGTCGCGATCGATGCCGAGGAGCACTTGGACGTCGGTCGGGCTGCCGGGGAGACCCGGCACGTCGACGATGTCTGGCCAGGGTCTTCCGCCATTGGTCGACAGGAGGAAGGAACGATATGCCTCCGGCAGTGTCACGTCCAGCGAGCGTTCCAGCTCTTCGATATCCTCGGCAGAGAGCGGACGCCCTTTGTCGCCGATGTCGATCATGCGTATCATGCTCTCCGCAAACAATAGGACAGTGAGAGAGACGAACGTGACCCAGGACGAAGCGATCGGGCAAGCGAAGATCGAGCTGGCGGCGGCGTTGCGCTGGGCGGCGCGCCTCGGCTACCAGAGCGGCGTGTGCAACCATTTCTCGGTGGCGGTGCCCGGCCGTCCCGACCTCATGCTCATCAATCCCGAGGGCTTTTTCTGGGCCGAGGCGCGGGTCAGCGACCTGGTGATCGCGCAGCACGACGGCGCGATCCTGACCGAGAACGGCCACACCGTCGAGCAGACCGCCTTCTGCATCCACGCGCCGATCCACCGGCTTCTGCCCCAGGCCACCGCCGTGCTGCACACCCACATGCACCACGCCACCGCGATCTGCATGCGCAAGGGCGGCACGGTCAGCCCGTCCTACCTGTCGGCGATGTCCTTCTACCTGCGGATCGCCTACGACCGCGGCTTCGACGGCCCGGCGCTGACGCCCGCGGAAGGCGAGCGCCTGGCAGGGCTGATCGGCGACAGCTTCGTGCTGATGATGGAAAACCACGGGCCGCTGGTGATCGGCTCGACGATTGGCGAGGCGCTGCTGCGGCTCACCTATCTCGAGGACACCTGCAAGATGCAGCTCATGGCCGAGGCCGGCGGCCACGAGCTGTCGAAGATCCCGACCCAGCTCATGGCCGCCATTCCCAAGGACGTGCCGCGCTTCAAGAACTACGGCCGCCAGTTCATGGCGGCGATCGTGCGCACGCTCCAGCGCGAGGAACCGGATTTCCTGACGTGACCGGCACGCTCGCGCTCACCGGAAGCGGTCTCGACATCGCGACGCTCGACCGCGTCGCGCGCGGCAATGCACAGGTCAGGCTCGCACCCGAGGCCAGCGCGCGGGTGAAGGCGGCGCGCGCGGTCGTGGAGAAGTTCGCGGCGGGCGAGCGGCCGATCTACGGGCTCAACACCGGACTCGGCGCCAACCTGAAGCACCGCCTGTCGCCGGAGGAGATTACCGCGTTCCAGACCCAGTTCGTCGTCGGGCGCGCGATCGGCGTGGGCGAGTCCTTGCCGGCCGCCACGGTGCGCGCGGCGATGCTGGCCCGGGCCAACGCCATGGCGCTGGGCGGCGCGGGCGTGTCGCCCGCCGTGCTGGACCAGCTCATCGAGATGCTGAACCGCGGCGTGACGCCCGTGGTGCCGCGCTGGGGCTCGATCGGGGCGGGCGATCTGGGCCTCCTGGCGCATATCGCCCTGGTCGTGATCGGGCGCGGCGAGGCCAGCTTCCGCGGCATGGCGATGCCCGGCTTCTACGCCCTGGAGCAGGCAGGGCTCGAGCCCGTCGTGCTGGGGCCGAAGGACGGGCTGGCGCTGTGCAACGCCAACGCGCTGTCGGCCGCCATCGCCGGGCTGGCCCTGAAGCGCGCGCGCGACGTGCTGGGCCTGGCGGACCGCGCGGCTGTCCTGTCGTTCGAGGGCTACGGCGCCAATCCCGCGATCTTCGACGCGCGCCTGGCGTCGGCGCGGCCGGCGGCGGGGCAGGTGGCGTCGGCGGCGACGTTCCGCGCGCTGCTGGAAGGCTCGTCGCTGGCCGAGCCGGGGGCGGCGCGCTCGATCCAGGACGCTCTGAGCTTCCGCTGCCTGTCGCAGGTGCATGGCGTGGCGCACGATGCGCTGGACCGCGCCATCCAGGCCTGCGAGCTCGAGCTCAATTCGGCGGCGGAAAATCCGCTGCTGATGGCGGAAGACAACGAGATGCTGTCCTCCGGCAATTTCCACCTCGGTGCGCTCAGCCTCGCCGGCGACGCGCTGGCGATGGCCTTGGCCAATCTCGCGGCGATGCAGGTCGGCCGCATCGTCAAGCTGATGCAGGCGGAACTGACGCAGTTGCCGCGCTACCTGACGCCGGTCGGCGGCGCCTCGGCCGGCTTCGTGCCGACGCAGAAGACGGCGGTCGCGCTCTACGGCGAAGTGCGCCGCCACGCCAACCCCGCCGGCCTCGACCAGTTCGCGGTCTCGGAAACAGTCGAGGACCACTCTCCGCAGACGCCGCTGGTCTACGCCAAGCTCGACGACCAGCTCGCCGCGCTGGAGCGCCTCGTCGCGCTGGAGATGCTCGTCGCCGCTCAGGCCGTCGACCTGCGCCAGCCGGCGCGGCTGGGCGAAGGCGCGGCGACGCTGCACGCGGCGATCCGCGCTGCCGTACCGGCCTTGCGTGAGGACCGCGAGAACGGACCCGACGTGGAGCGGATCAGGGCGCTGTTCGCAACGCTTTCCTAGCCGTCATCCCCGGACTTGTTCCGGCGATCCATATTTTAACGGAGGTACGCTGAGCGGCAAAAATGGATGCCCAGGACAAGCCCGGGCATGACGAAGAAAAAACTGATGTGGAGAGCGAAGGACGCTTACGCGTCCTTGCCCTGGTAGATCTTGATCACCTGGTCGAGCAGCTTGAGGGCTTCATCGCGCGGGCGCTGGAAGGAGTTGCGGCCGATGATCGAGCCGTTGCCGCCGCCGGCATGGATCGCCTTGGCGTCGTCGAACACCGCGTTCTCGCCCTTGGCCTCGCCGCCCGAGAACACGACGATGCGCTTGCCGCCGAACAGCGACTGCACCACGTGCTCGACGCGCTTGGCCTGGGTCGAGATGTCGATCTTGCGCTCCTCGTAGACCTTCTTGGCCTCGGGCTGTTCCAGGTGTGCCGAGGGCAGCTTCACCTTGATCACGTGCGCGCCCATCAGCGCCGCCATGTGGGCGGCATAGGCGACGACGTCGATCGCCGTCTCGCCCTGTTTGGAGAGCGAGCCGCCGCGCGGGTAGGACCACACGACCGAGGCGAGGCCGTAGGACTTCGCCTCCGCGATCAGCTCCGAGAGGTCGGTCATCATGTCGTACTGCGCGTCCGAGGCCGGGTAGATCGTGTAGCCGATCGCGGCGCAGCCGAGCCGCAGCGCGTCCTGCACCGAGCCGTGGATGGTCTGGGCGGCGGCTTCCTTGATCCGGCTCAGCGAGTTGCCCGAGTTGACCTTCAGGATCAGCGGGATCTGGCCGGCGAAGGTGTCGGCGCCGCATTCCAGCATGCCGAGCGGGGCGGCAAACGCGTTGCAGCCCGCGTCGATCGCGAGCTGGAAGTGGTAGTGGGGGTCGTAGCCGGCCGGGTTCGGGGCGAAGCTGCGGGCGGGCCCGTGCTCGAAGCCCTGGTCGACCGGCAGGATCACCATGCGGCCCGAGCCGCCAAGCTTGCCGGCCATCAGCATGCGGGCCAGGTTGGCCTTGGTGCCGGGATTGTCGCTCTCGTAGTGGGACAGGATCTCGCGGACCTTGCGGGTCGTCTTCATGGGGGGCTCGCTTCGCTGGGGGAGGGGGCGTCAGGGGTCGGCAGGGTTCTAGCCAAGCGGGCCCCGGTTTTCAATATCTTGGCTTTTACCGACCGCCTGTGGCCGCCCGGCCAGCGGCCCTGTCCCCGATTAACCACGGGCCCACCATGCGCCGGCCGCCATGGAACTACAGGCGAATCGCCGCTAGGGTGCGCCCCCGATGAGCCCCGCCCTGCGCATGAGCCTGTTCTTCTTCGTGATGTTCGGCACGGTGGGGGTCCATCTGCCGTACTGGCCGGTCTGGCTGTCGGGACGGGGCCTGGGGCCGACCGAGCTGGGACTGGTGATGGCCTCGGGCTTCATCGTGCGCGGGCTGACGGCGCCCCTGGTCGGCAGCCTCAGCGACCGCGCCCGCGACCGCCGGACGGTGCTGGTCGGCGCGTCGGCGGTGGCGCTGTTCGCCGGGCTGCTGTTCCACTTCGCCGATACGCTGTGGATGATCCTGCTGGCTACGGCGGTGATGACCGTGGGCTTCGGCGCCATCGGGCCCATGGCCGAGAACCAGGCCATGCTGCTGGCGACGGCCCGCCGGCTCGACTACGGGCCGGTGCGGGCGGTGGGCGCGATGGGCTTCGTCGCCACCTCGGTTCTGGGCGGCTGGTTCCTGGCCGGGCGCAGCCCGGAGACGGTGCTGGCCATGGTGGTCGCGATGATCGCGCTGCTGATCCTTGCCAGCGCCGTGCTGCCCGAGGCGCCGACGGCGCCGCACGCCGAGCGCCGCGGCGAAGTGGGGCCACTGGTCCGCCAGCCGACGATCCGCTGGCTGCTCGCCGCCGTCGCGCTGATCCAGTGCAGCCACGCGTTCTTCTACAGCTTCGGCACGCTGGAGATGCGGCGCATGGGGGTCGGCGACGCGGCGATCGGCCTCTTGTGGTCGGTCGGCGTCTTGGCCGAGATCGTGCTGTTCTGGCGCGGGCAGAGCGTCCTCAAGCGCTTCGACCCGGTCACGCTGCTGGCGGTGGCGGGCGCCGGCGGCGTCGTGCGCTGGGTGGCCATGGCGCTGCTCGAGACGCCGGCGCTGCTGGCCTTCGTGCAGCTGCTGCACGCGATCACCTTCGCCTGCTGCCACCTGGCGATGATGATCATCCTGGCACGCGCGGTGCCGGTCAGCCATTCGGCGACCGCGCAGGGCCTTTTCGCCGCCGGCTCTGCCGCCTTCGGCATGGGATCGGCGATGGCCTTCGCCGGCTGGCTCTACGGCTCCTTCGGAGTCTATGGCTATTTCGGCATGGCGGCGATGGCGGCGCTCGGCATCGGCGCCGGGCTGATGGTCGGCCGCAGCTGGCACGGCGGCATGCTGGACTTGTCGCGCTGACCGCGCCCTAATGCAAAAAAATATCAGGAGGAAGCGGAGATGCACGATCTCGTCATTCGCGGCGCGCTGATCCACGACGGCACGGGTGCGCCACCGGCACTGGGCGAGCTGGCGGTGAAGGGCGGCGTCATCGCGGCGATCGGGGCCGATCTCGGGCCTGCCCGGGAGACAATCGACGCCAGGGGCCTGGCGCTGATGCCCGGCATCATCGACGTGCACACGCATTTCGACGCCCAGATCACCTGGGACCGCTGGCTGAACCCTTCCTCGACGCTGGGCGTCACCACCGCCGTCATCGGCAATTGCGGCTTCACCATCGCGCCGTGCAAGCCCGAGCATCGCGACCTGACCATGCGCAACCTGACCCATGTCGAGGGCATGTCGCTGGACGTGCTGCGCGGCGGCGTCGACTGGGGCTTCCAGACCTTCCCCGAGTATGTGCGGCAGATCGAGAAGAACGGCGTCGGCATCAACGTCGCCGCCTTCGTCGGCCATTCCTCGGTCAGGACCTACGTGATGGGCGAGGACGCACATCGACGCGCCGCATCGAAGGCCGAGGTCGACGCGATGAAGCGAATCGTGCTCGACGCGATGCAGGCCGGCGCGGTCGGCTTCGCCACCTCGACCGCTGGCCAGCACAACGGCGAGGCCGGCATCCCGATGCCTTCGCGCCTGGCCGACCAGGACGAGCTGCGCACGCTCGTCGGCGCGCTGGGCGAGGCGGGGCGCGGCGTGTTCATGCTGACCAAGGGCGCCGAGACCACGATCCCGTTCCTGGAGGAGCTCGCCGCGGACAGCGGGCGGCCGGTGGTGGTGGCGGCGCTGCTGCACAACTCGACCAATCCCCAGGTCACCTTCGACGACCTCCGCGACATCGCGGCGGCGCAGTCGCGCGGTCGCCAGCTCTGGGGCCAGGTGTCGCCGTGCCCGCTGACCAACGAGTTCACGCTGAAGTCGCCCTATCCGTTCGAGGGGCTGAAGGCCTGGCGGCCGGCGATGGAAGCGCCTGAGGCAAAGCTGCCGGGAATCTACGCCGACCCGTCCTTCCGCCAGGCCGTGCGCCACGAGCTGACCCAACCGGCGAAGGTGCGGCTGTTCAACGGCGAATGGAACAAGCTCAACCTGCTCGAGGTGAAGCACGACCGGAACCGCGCGCTCGAGGGCAAGTCGGTCGGCGCGCTGGCCGCGGCGGCGGGCAAGGACCCGCTCGACTTCATGCTCGACCTGGCGCTGGGCGAGGACCTCGACACGATCTTCACGGCCGTGCTGCTGAACTCCGACGAGGACGCGGTGGGCAGGATGCTGCAGCATCCCTACGCCAACATCGCGCTCAGCGACGCCGGCGCGCACCTGACCTTCTTCTGCGACGCGGGCTTCGGCCTGCACCTGCTCGGTCACTGGGTGCGCGGCCGCAAGGTTATGCCGCTGGAGCAGGCGATCCACCACCTGACCGGCCGGCCGGCGGCGATCTTCGGGATCGAGGATCGCGGCACGCTCGCGGTTGGCAAGGCCGCCGACCTGATGCTGTTCGACCCGGCGACGATCGACCGCGGCGACAAGAAGCGCGTCCACGACTTGCCCGGCGGCGCGCCGCGGCTGACCACGCCCGCCGTGGGCCTGCACGGCGTCTGGGTCAACGGCCGGCGCATCGTCGCCGAGGACGGATCGCTGATCGCCGGCGACACGCTGCCGGGAAAGGTGCTACGGCGGTTCGCCGCCTAAGCCTCATCGCCAAGGGACACGCCATGCAGCCAACCGCGCAATCCGATATCGCCATCGGCGGATTGACGATCCGCTATCTGTTCGACGGCACGGTGTCGAACGCCGCTTCCGGCATGTTCGAGCTGACAGTCGCGCCGGGCGCCCGCGTGCCGCCGGCGCACAGCCATACCAACAACGAAGAGATCGTCTATGTAATCGAGGGCACGTTGCGCTACTCGGTCGACGACGAGACGCGCGACCTGAAGCCGGGCGAGCGCATGTACACGCCGCGCGGCTCGGTCCACTCCTTCAGCAACCCGCACGACAAGCCCGCCCGGGCGCTGATCGTGCTGACGCCCGACATCGGCGCGCAGTATTTCCGCGACGTGGCCGCGGCGATCGCGTCGCCCGGCGGGCCCAACCCAGCGAAGGTGGTCGAGGTGATGACCCGCTACGGCCTCGTGCTGGCGCCGCCGAAGCCGCCTGCCTGACCTACTTCGCCCGCCCCAGCGCGAAGTCGGCGCCGAGGGTGAAGGCCATCGGCTCCTGTGCCGCCTGCAGCAATTGCTGCGTCAGGGCCGGGAGCGCGGCCGCGGCGTAGTCGGCGAGGCCGTGCGCCGTCACCAGGCCCTGGCGCATCGCCGCCGCCTTGCCGTCGATGCCGGCCAGCACCGTGTAGGTGAAGGCGCCGTGGCCGAGCTTGGGGATTTCGGCGGCCGACTGGTCGGGGCGCGCCGCAGCCAGCACGGTCACCCCGGCCTCGCGGCTGATCTCGCGGAAGAAGCGGCGGTGGAAGCGCAGCGTCCTGTTGAACAGGTCGATGCCGCCGCCGGAATGGCACGAGTCGATCATGACCAGGATGCGCTGCGCCCTCGCGTTGACCAGCGCTTCTTGGATCTCGGCGGCGGTGACGCCCCTGCCGGTATAGTCCTCCTCGTTGTCGGCGAAGGGCGTTTCCCAGGGCAGGAACATCCATTCGTCGCGGAACGGGATGCCGTGGCCGGCCAGGTAGATGACGACCGAGTCTTCCAGCTTCGTCGCGTCCGCCAGGCGCCTGAGCTGCGTGCGGATGTTCGTCGCGGTCGCCTGGGCGTCGAACAGCCGCGTCTCCGCGACGCCGGCGTAGAGCGCGCCGGCCTGCGCCTTCACGCGGTTCTGGATCGCGGTCGCGTCGGGCACGGAGTAGTCGAGCGCCAGCTTCTTGTCCTTGTACTTGTTGATGCCGATGGTCAGCACGTGCAGCGTCGCGCGCGGCGGGTCGCCGGGGAAGTTCAGCTCGACGCGCT
>JAEULC010000375.1 GCA_016792605.1 Rhodospirillales bacterium | reverse complement strand
GCGTCGGGCCCGGTCGGGCGGCGCTTCACCAACGACATCATGTACCTGTTCGACTACAAGACCGGGCAGGACTGGCAGAACACGGTGTGGCCCGAGCTCTATGGCTGGGGCGTGGGTGCCGAGGCGCTGAAGTACCGGTTCAACTGGACCTTCCCGATCCATTTCAGCAAGCACGATCCGGACGTGCTGTGGACCTGCTCGCAGCATGTCCACCGCTCGAAGGACCTGGGCGCGAGCTGGGACGTCTTGAGCCCGGACCTCACGCGCAACGACAAGGCGAAGCAGGGGCCGTCGGGCGGCCCGATCACGCGCGACAATACCGGCGCCGAGGTCTACTGCACGATCTTCGCCTTCGCCGAGTCGCCGCAGAAGCGCAACCTCCTGTGGTGCGGCACCGACGACGGGCTGGTGCACCGCTCGACCGACGGCGGCAAGCGCTGGGACAACATCACGCCGGACGGCAAGCACGGCAAGGTCGCGGGCGGCAAGGGCGAGGCGCTGCCCGAGTGGTCGCTGATCTCGATCGTCGACCCGTCGCCGCACGACCGCGACACGCTCTACGTCGCCGCCACGCGCTACAAGCACGACGACCTGAAGCCCTACATCTACAAGACCGCCGACGCCGGCAAGACCTGGACCAAGATCGTGGGCGGCATTCCGGCGCACGAGTTCACCCGCACGGTGCGCGAGGACCCGAGCCGCAAGGGGCTGCTCTACTGCGGCACCGAGACCGGCATCTACGTGTCGTTCGACGATGGTGGCAACTGGCAGCGCATGGGCGGCAACATCCCGGTCGCGCCGGTTTACGACCTGATCGTCAAGGGCGTGGAGATGGTGGTCGCCACCCACGGCCGCTCGATCTGGATCCTCGACGACCTGACGCCGCTGCATCAGGTCTACGACGCGCTGAAGGCGAAGAAGCCGGCGGCGAAGGCCGAGCCGGTGCTGTTCAAGCCGCGCGACTCGGTACGCATGCGGATCACCGGCGGCTATGGCGGCGTGGCGGCCCAGGCGACGGCGTCGCGCGGCCCGGCCTGGCCGGGACTGGTCGCGTATCCGCGCACGGGCACCAATGTCTACCGCGTCCTGCCGGTGAAGAAGGCGGACGGAAGCTGGGACACGATCTATCTCGACTCGGGCAAGAACCCGCCGAACGGTGTTGCCGTGCAGTATTTCCTGCCCGAGAAATCGGGGCCGGTGAGCCTCACCTTCCTCGACGAGAAGGAGCGCGAGCTGCGGCGCTACGCCGGCGTGCCGGCGCTGGCCGGCGTCAACCGCTTCCTGTGGAACCGGCGCCTGCCGGGCGTGCCGAACGTGCTGGCGGGCGACCTCGAGCCCTGGAACCGTGGCGACGGCGCGATGGTGGTGCCGGGCAGCTATGCCGTGGCGATGACCGTGGACGGCAAGACCCAGACTCAGTCCTTCGAGATCCTGCGCGACCCGCGGATCAAGACCAAGGTCGGCGACATCAAGGCGCAGTTCGTCTTCCTGGGCGAGGTGCTGGCGAAGCTCGGCGAGGTCAACCAGGCGATCAACGCGATCGACGGGCTCAGGGCCCAGACCGCGCTGCTGGCGAAGCGCGCGTCGGGCAAGGAGGCGCTGGCGAAGCTGGTCAAGGCGGCGGGGACGGAGCTCGACGCGATCCGCGGCCTCCTGATCGACGTGAACTACAGCGGTTCGCAGCTCTGGCCGAGCGGCCTGCACGAGAAGCTCAACGCGCTGTTCGACACGGTGGACAGCGGCGACTTCGCGCCGGCGCGCCAGACCCGCGAAGTCTTCGCGGTGCTGAGCGGCCAGTTCCAGGGCCTGGAGACGCGCCTGCGCGCGGTGCGCGAGAAGCAGCTTCCGGCCGTGGCGAAGGCGATGGCCGAGGCGGGGCTGCCGGCGATCGGGTAGAGGCGGGTCAAACCGGCATGACGGTCGTGTGCTTGACGGTGCGCATGACCAGCGTCGAGCGGTAGGTCGCGATGTTCGGCAGCTTCGACAGCTTGCCGAAGACGAACCGCTGGTAGTCGTCCACGTCACGCGCGACCACGGTCATCTGATAGTCCCACTCGCCGAACAGGATCATGCACTCAACGACCTCCGCCATGGCTGTTACCGCCTTCGAAAAGGCATCGATCCCCTCCCGCGTTTGCGACGTGAGCCGCACATCCACCTTCACGCGCACGCCGAGACCGATACGTTCCGGGTCGAGCAGCGCGGCATAACGGCTGATCACGCCGCTCTTCTCCAGCGCACGTACGCGCCGCAGGGTCGGTGCGGGGCTGAGCCCGACGCGCTGCGCGAGGAAATCGTTGCGCAGGGAGCCATCCTGTTGAAGCTCGCGCAGAATTCGCCGGTCGATGGCATCGAGCTCGACTGAAGGCATTGATCGTCTCCTGCGCAATTGGATTGCTGAATCTACGCGTTCCTAGGCGAAGAACGCAATCGGCAGAGAGATGCTTGGTGCATCATTGCGAGACCTGAGGCGACGCGACGAATTCCAGGTCGCTAGCGTTCGTTCGACCGCAGAGGTGAACCATGGCTGCTACCGCTTCGGACATTCACCGCATCCCGGCCCGCGATCTGCTCACCCCGGAGGACCTCGCAGGGCTGCGCCGCCGCAGCGCGTGGCGAGGCGTGGCGCTGGTCGCTCACGCCTGGGGCGTCATTCTGGCGTCGATCGCGCTGGTCGCCATGTTTCCGAATCCGCTCACCTGGGCTCTCGCGGTCATGGTGATCGGCTCGCGTCAACTGGGGCTTGCTATCCTGATGCACGATGGCGCGCACGGCTGTCTGTCGGCGAACGCCGCGCACAACATGGCGCTCAGTCAGTGGCTGTGCGCCTATCCGATCTTCGCCGATACGCTCGCCTATCGCCGCTACCACCTCGCCCATCACGCGCAGACCCAGCAGGCAGGCGATCCCGACCTGCCGCTGTCCGCGCCGTTTCCGATCACCCGCGCATCCTATCGCCGCAAGTTCTGGCGCGATCTGAGCGGACAGACCGGATACCAGCAGCGCAAGGCGCAGCTTCTCAACGCGCTCGACGATCGGTCGTCGCCATCCGCACAACGCTTACGCCATTTTAAGGCGCGGCTTGGTCCGCAGATCGCCGCTAACGCCGTCCTGTTCGCGGGCCTGGCCCTCGCCGGAATCTGGTGGGCCTATCCGCTGCTGTGGTTGTGCCCGCTGCTCACCTGGATGATGGTCATCACCCGCATCCGCAACATCGCCGAGCATGCGGTTGTGCCCAACTCGGCCGACCCGCTGCGGAATACGCGGACGACCGAGACTAACTTGTTCGGGCGTGCATTCATCGCGCCGTATTTCGTGAACTATCACCTGGAGCACCATCTGCTGATGAACGTGCCGTGCTACAATCTGCCCAAGGTTCATGCGCTTTTGATGCGGGGGCCGCACGCGGCCCGCATGGAGGTTCAGCCGGGTTACGCTCGCGTGCTGCGCATGGCGACCGCGGTGCCAGACGCGGAAGACCGGCGAGGCCTCGTTGCCAGCAATGCGCGGCGCAAGCAGGCCGGTGTTCGGATTGGCGACGATCAGGCGTCTGCGGGCTTCTGATATGGTCCCTGCGGTGCGGCCCGAGCAGGCAAACCCGCCGGGCCCGGCGATCGGGTAGCGCAGGCTAGTCCAGCTTGACCTCGTGGCGCGGGCGGCCCCAGTCGGCCGCCAGCGCCTTCGAGCGGGCGACGTCCTCCTCGAGCATGAAGCCCTCGGCGACCAGCTTCTTCGCCGCCGCCTCGATCGCCGCGACGTAGCTGGCCTTGTCCTTGTAGCGCTCGAGGATCGAGGGGCGCGGGTCGCCCGCGGCGGCGCGCGCCTCGGGCGTCTCGGCAAACAGGATCGTCGAGCCAACGATCGGCCCCATCGCGCCGTAGGCATGGCCGTGGGCCCGCATCGACCAGCCGTTATAGGAGGCGAGCGGCGCCTGCACCATCGGCGCGCGGATGCCCGCCACGTCGTTGCCGTCGGCGTCGGTCACCGGCACCAGCACGGCGTAGCGCTTGTCCCGGTGCACAACGGGCGGTTCCCGCAGCAGGCCGCGCTCGACGTCCGGGCCGAAATCGAGCAGCTCGCACTGGCTCGGGCCCTTCGGGATGATCGCGCCGGGGATGGCGGGGTAGCGCTTGCGCCATTCTTCGGCCGTCACCAGCGTGCCGTCCTTGCGCGACGGCACCTTGCTCGGCGGCGGCTCGCCCTTGCCCGATGCCCAGCGGTCCATCATGTCGAGCGTCGCGCGGAACAGCATCGACGACCACACCACGTTGGCCGGGTAGACGCAGATGCCGCGCGGCGGCTGCTTCATCAGCGGGTCGGCATAGTGCTGGGTGCTGGCC
Source organism: Rhodospirillales bacterium (assembly GCA_016792605.1). GTDB lineage: Bacteria > Pseudomonadota > Alphaproteobacteria > JAEULC01 > JAEULC01 > JAEULC01. Next base: position 988 of record JAEULC010000375.1, on the reverse strand, counting down.
CAAAGGTAGACGCGCACATTGGCGGGCAGGGCGACGTCATTGCCCTGCGTGTCCGTGATCGTCAGCGAGCCGCGGCGCTGCCAGTACTCGGTCGCCGTGTCGGTCTGGATGATCAGCGGGTCGGTCTCGGGCCGCTTGGCGATGCCGTCCTTCCTGCCGGTCAGGTGGTCGGTCGTGGTCGCGTAGGAGAAGGGGAAGGTGTCGACCGGGGTGAAGTGGTTTTCGTATTCCTGGCCGGGCAGGGGCATGATCGCGGCGAAGCGCTGGTTCATCCACATCTTGCCGCCGCCCGCCACGTGCGGGATGACGCCGTCGAACGCCTTGCGCCCCTTGGTGTCTGCATTGAAGCCCAGGTAGACGAAGTCGCGGATGCAACGCCCAGTCTGCGACCGGCCCCAGGCATAGGCCTTCTCGACGCTGCCGGCGAGCGGGTTGCCGGCGCCCGCCTCGTGCTTCAGGAAACTCACGAAGTCGCGCACCGCGACATGGCCGAGGCCCAGCACCAGCGGATCCTTGCCGGTGTAGACCAGCTCGTAGATCCAGCCCGGCTCGAACCCGGCCTCGATGTAGAGATGCGTGTCGCAGGGGATGACCGCGCGCTCGCGCCCGCCGCCGTCCACCGTGGTGCCGAACTCGACGCGCGCGAACTGCCAGGCCTCGGGCGGAATCGCTTCGCGCGCGCTGTCGGCATAGCGCCGGCGGGTCAGCGTCGCCTGACGCGTGTCGCGCGAGGCCGTGGGGTAGCTGCGCGCGGCCGCCTGGCCGCTGAGGGGCATGCACTGCACGCCCTGCTCGACCGCGATGTACTCGACGCGCACCGGGCCGGTGACCGGCTTGCCGTTGTCGGTCGCCACCGGCAGGTCGATCAGCATGCGGCCTTCGCCGGGATAGAGGTCGCCCTGCCAGGCGAGCCAGCCGACGGTGTAGCCGCGGCGCATGAAGAAGCCGTTGCCGGCATGCTCCAGCGTGCGCGGGCTCGAGGCGCCGA
>JAEULC010000370.1 GCA_016792605.1 Rhodospirillales bacterium | reverse complement strand
CGAACCGGCTCGCCAATGTGCTGCTCGCCCAGGGGCTGAAGCCCGGCGACCGTCTCGGCATCCTGCTGCCGCAATCGCCCGAGACCGCCATCGCCCATGTCGCGGCCTACAAGGCGGGCCTGATCGCCGTGCCGTTGTTCGCGCTGTTCGGCGCCGACGCGCTGGAGTACCGGCTGGAGAATTGCGGCGCGCGGGCGCTGGTCACCGACGCGGTGGGGCTGACCAAGATCGCGCTGATCCGTGATCGCCTGCCGGAACTGCGCACGGTGCTCATCACCGACGTGGGCGGCAACGGCGAGGCCAATCTGTGCTTCGCGCAAGGAAGCGACCAGCCGCTCGCCTTCTGGCCCGCGGTCGATGCTGCATCGGACGCCTTCGCGCCCGTGCGCACCCGCGCCGACGATCCCGCGCTGATCATCTACACCTCGGGCACGACCGGGCAGCCGAAGGGCGCGCTGCACGCCCACCGCGTGCTGCTGGGCCACCTGCCCGGCGTCGAGTTTCCGCACGAGTTCCTGCCGCAGCCGGGCGACCTGATGTGGACGCCGGCGGACTGGGCGTGGATCGGCGGGCTGCTCGACGTCCTGTTGCCGGCGTGGCACCACGGGCTGCCGGTGCTGGCCTACCGCGCGCGCAAGTTCGATCCGGAAGAAACATTCCACTTGCTGGCGAAGTACGGCGTGCGCAATAGCTTCCTGCCGCCGACCGCGCTGAAGCTGATGCGCCAGGTGGAGAATCCGCGGGCGCGCCACGCCTATGCGCTGCGCTCGATCGGCAGCGGCGGCGAGACGCTGGGCGGCGAGCTCCTGGACTGGGGCCGCCAGACCTTCGGGCTCACGATCAACGAGTTCTATGGCCAGACCGAATGCAACTTGGTGGTGGGCAACTGCGCCGGGATCATGCCGGCGCGGCCCGGGCTGATGGGGCGCGCCATTCCCGGCCACCGCGTCGCCATCGTGGACGATACGGGGCGGGAACTGCCGGATGGCGAGGCCGGCAACGTGGCCGTCCTGCGGCCCGACCCTGTCATGTTCCTGGAATACTGGCGCAACCCCGAGGCGACCCGGGCGAAGTTTGCCGGCGACTGGCTGCTCACCGGCGACACGGCGCGGCGCGAGACGGACGGGTATTTCCGCTTCCAGGGCCGCGCCGACGACGTGATCACCTCGGCCGGGTACCGCATCGGCCCGGCCGAGATCGAGGATTGCCTGTTGAAACACCCGGCCGTGGCGTTCTGCGCCGTGATCGGCGTGCCCGACCCGGTCCGCACCGAGGCGGTCAAGGCCTTCATCGTGCCCAAGCCGGGCGTCGCCCCGTCCGACGCCCTGGTCGCCGAGATCCAGGCCTGGGTCCGCACCCGCCTGGCCGCCCACGAATACCCCCGCCAGGTGGAATTCCTCGACGCCCTGCCGATGACCACGACGGGCAAGATCCAGCGCAAGGTGCTGCGGGAACGGGAGGGCGCGGCGAATGCCTGAAGGGCGGGGCAGCGGCGCGACATTCTTTCTTAAACTTTGATTAGCTATTGTGGCTAAGATGGGCCCATGTCCGCGCGGACTCCGCGTGGAAACCGTCAGCCAGCGAGCCTGTTCGGCATGACCAGTATTGCCTTTATCGCCGGTTTTCTCGCGTTCCTAATCGGCGCCTGCGCCTTCCTGCCGGTGGGCATTCTGGCGTGGACGTGGCTGACGCTGCAGAATCCGCACCAGGTCATTGGCGTCGACCTGCCCTTGAACCTCGCCATCGTGATCGCCTGCGTCATCGGCCTAATCACCAACCGGAAGCGGGCGACGGTCTGGGCCGACGGAACCGTCATCCTGATGATGCTGCTGCTGCTGCACTCCGGCCTGACCACGATGCTCGCGCTGAGCCCGGATTACAGCTATCCGTATTTCGACCGCATGTGGAAGACGATGGCGCTCGCCGGCTTCATCGTGCTGTTCATGCAGAACCGGACCCGTCTCCAGGCCCTTGTCTGGGTGATCGTCGCCAGCATCGGCATGCTGGCGCTGAAGGGATCAGCGTTCTCGATCCTGACCGCCGGCCAGTTCCGCGTATGGGGACCCATCGGCAGCCAGATCCACGACAACAACCACTTCGCCGGCGCGATCTGCATGACGATCCCGCTATGCTTCTACCTCGTCGCTACCACCAAGAACGCCATGGTGAAGCTGGCGCTGCGCTGCCTCGGCTGGTCGCTGCCGCTCGCCGCCCTGTTCACCTACTCGCGCGGCGGGCTTCTCACGCTGCTAGCGGTCGCGGGCTGCTACTTTCTCCAGACCAAGCGAAAGCTCCCGATGGTGATCGCCGCGGTCGCCGTGTTCCTGGTGCTGCTGCCGATGATGCCCAGCCACTGGCTCGACCGCATGAACTCGATTTCCGAAACCATCGGCGACAGCAGCAAGGCCGACGAATCGGTTCAAGGTCGCTTCAACGCCTGGTACGTGTATTCGCGCGTCGCGATGGACCGGCCGTTGATCGGCGGCGGATTCCGCGCGCCGGAACTGCAGGGCGTCTGGAACACCTATCTCAACACCGACAACGCCAAGGCCGCGCACAACAATATCTTCCAGGTGCTCGGCGAGCACGGCTTCCTGGGCCTCGGACTCTATTTCCTGATCATCCTGCTTGCCTTCAAGAACGTCGCGGCGATCATTGTCCGGACGCGCCACATCCCTGAACTGGGATGGTCGAGAAGCCTTGCCATCGCCTGCGGCATTTCGCTGTTCGCCTACATGGTCGCCGGGCTTACCGTCTCGATTCCCTACTACGACCTCTTCATCGTACTGGTGGTGTTCATCGCGTCGCTGCGCCGGCTGGTGGTGCAGCAGATTTCCAGCCGCGAGCGCGCCCGCAACCCGGCCGACGCGCGATCGCCGTACGGCGCCACGCCGTTCCCGCCGCCAACGGGGCACGCCGTGCCTTCCATCCAGAGGGGCGCCGCTCGATGACGGATCTGCTGCTCGTCGCCATCACCATGGCAGTCATCATCTACGCCGCGTTCTTTATCCAGCAGAACGACGGCGACGGCAATGCGCGGCCGGACAAGACGTTGTTCGCGATGGAGGAGGACCGCGCTGCGGTGTCGAAGAAGCGCAGCCGATTCCCGACCCCGCCGCCGCCGCAGGGCCAGCCGCCGTCGCCGCCGCAGCGGCGGTGAGCGCCTATACCGAGAAGTACTTCGCCCGGGGGTGGTGCACGACCAGCGCGCTGGTCGACTGCTCGGGGTGGAGCTGGAATTCGTCCGACAGGTCGACGCCGATGCGCTCGGCGCCGAGCAGCTTCAGGATCGGCTCCTGGTCCTCGAGCCGGGGACAGGCGGGGTAGCCGAAGCTGTAGCGCGAGCCGCGATACTGCTGGCGCAGCAGGTCTTCCATCGCGCGCGCGTCCTCCTGGCTGTAGCCGAGCTCGGCGCGGATCCGCGTGTGCACGTACTCCGCCATCGCCTCGGCCATCTCCACGCCCAGGCCGTGCAGGTAGAGATAGTCCTGGTAGCGGTTGTCGGCGAACCATTCGCGCGCGACGTCCGAGGCGTGCTGGCCGACGGTCACGACCTGGAAGCCGATGACGTCGCGCTGGTCCGGGCCCAGGCCTGCGTCGCGGAAGAAGTCGGCGATGCACAGCCCGTCCTCGCGCGCCTGGCGCGGCAGGGCGAAGCGCGCCAGCACCGTCTCGCCGTCCTGGTCGTAGACGATGACGTCGTTGCCCTCGGCCGCGGCCTTCCAGTAGCCGTAGACCGCCTTGGGCCGCAGGATGTCCTGCTGCTCGCACACGTCGATCATGCGCTTCAGGATCGGCTTCAGCTCCTGGCGCGCCCACTCCATGTACTGCTCCAGCGTGCGGCCGTCCTTCCGGTAGCCCCAGTGGAACTGGTAGAGCATGCGGTCGTTGAGATACGGCAAGAGCGCGCGCACCGGCGCGTGCTCGATCAGGCGCGCGCCCCAGAACGGCGGCACCGGCACGTCGACGCCGAGGCCCAGCTCCGAGCGGCGGATGCGCGTCTCCTCCGCGTCGACCGGGCGAAGCGCCGCGTCGGTCGCCTTGCCCAGCGTGCGCCGCGTGTTGCCGGTCTTGTTCTGGTTCGCCGCCTGGCGCGTGTGGATGTAGTCGTCGAACCTGCCCTCGACGACGCGGGTCGCGAGGTCGAGCCCGTCGAACGCGTCGCCGGCATAGGCCACGCGCCCGCCGCCATAGGCCTGGGCGCACTCGTTCTCGACATAGCGGCGGGTCAGCGCGGCGCCGCCCAGCAGCACCGGGGTCTTGACGCCCTGCCGCGTCATCTCGTGCAGGTTGTCCTTCATGATCACGGTCGACTTGACCAGCAGGCCGGACATGCCGATGGCGTCGGCCTTGTGCTCGTCAGCGGCCTTCAGGATGGCGTCGATCGGCTGCTTGATGCCCAGGTTGACGACGCGGAACCCGTTGTTGGTCAGGATGATGTCGACCAGGTTCTTGCCGATGTCGTGGACGTCGCCCTTGACCGTCGCCAGGACCACGGTGCCCTTGGCGCTGCCTTCGACCTTCTCCATGAAGGGTTCGAGATAGCCGACCGCCGCCTTCATCGTCTCGGCCGACTGCAGGACGAAGGGCAGCTGCATCTTGCCCGACCCGAACAACTCGCCCACCACCTTCATGCCGTCGAGCAGGAAGGTGTTGATGATGTCGAGCGGCTTGTGCGTCTTCAGCGCCAGCGCCAGGTCGTCGTTGAGCCCGTTGCGCTCGCCGTCGACGATGCGCTCCTTCAACCGCTCCTCGACCGTCTCGGCGCGCTTGCGCTTCTCCGTCGCCTCGGCCTGGCGGTCGCGGAACAGGGCAATGAACTCCTGCAGCGGGTCATAACCCTCGCGGCGGCGGTCGTAGATCAGGTCCTCGGCCACCTCCACCTCGCGCGCCGGGATCTTGTGCAGCGGCGCGATCTTCGAGACATGCACGATGGCGCCGGTCATGCCGCGCTTCAGCGCGTGGTCGAGGAACACCGAGTTCAGCACGTGGCGCGCCGACGGCTTGAGCCCGAAGGAGATGTTGGAGAGGCCGAGGATGATCTGGCACTCCGGCAGCTCCTTGGCGATCCGCTCGATCGCCTCGAGCGTCCATAGGCCGAGCTTGCGGTCGTCCTCGTTGCCGGTGCAGATCGTGAAGGTCAGCGGGTCGAACATCAGGTCCGCCGCCGGCAGGCCGTGCCTGTTGCAGGCGAAGTCGTGCAGGCGGTGGGCGATCCGCACCTTCTCGTCGGCCGACTTGGCCATGCCCTGCTCGTCGATGGTCAGCGCGACCACGGCCGTGCCGAAACGCCGCGCCAGCTCCAGGCGCTTTTCCGCCGGCTCCTCGCCATCCTCGAAGTTGATCGAGTTGAGAATCGCCTTGCCGCCATAGAGCTTCAGCGTCGATTCGAGGACGTTGAGCTCGGTCGAGTCGATGACCAGCGGCGCGTTGATCGAGCCGCGCATGCGGGAGACGACCTCGGCCATCTCCTTCACCTCGTCGCGGCCGACGAAGGCGGTGCAGACGTCCAGCGTGTGCGACCCCTCGCGCACCTGCTCGCGCCCCATGTCGACGCAGCCCTGCCAGTCGCCCTTTTCCTGCAGCTCGCGAAACTTCTTGCTGCCATTGGCGTTGCAGCGCTCGCCGATCGACAGATAGGCGTTCTCCTGGCGCAGCGGCACCTGGCCGTAGAGCGAGGCGACCGAGGGCACCCATTTCGGCGACCGCTTCGTCGGCGCTGGGCGCCAGCCGTCGCTGCTACGCTGGCGCAGCATGGCGTCGAGCGCGCGGATGTGGTCGGGCGTCGTGCCGCAGCAGCCGCCGATCAGGTTGACCCCGTCCTCGGCGACGAAGCGCTCCAGCCACTTCGTCATCTCCGTGGGCGTCAGCGGGTAGCGCGTCTTGCCGTCGACCAGCTCGGGCAGGCCGGCATTGGGCTGCACCGAGATCGGGCCTTCCCAGTTCTCCGCCAGCCAGCGCACATGCTCAGCCATCTCGCGCGGGCCGGTGGCGCAGTTCAGCCCCATCGCCGCCGCCCGCAGGGAGTGGCCGACGGTCGCAGCCGCGGCGATGTCGGTGCCGACCAGCAGCGTGCCGGTGGTCTCGACCGTCACCTGCAGCAGAACAGGCGCGGCGGAGTTGGCGGCGAGCCGCGCGCGCTTGGCGCCGTTGATCGCCGCCTTGTAGTGCAGCGGGTCCTGGCAGGTCTCGATCAGGAAGGCGTCGACGCCACCGGCGAGCAGCCCGGCGCACTGGATCGCCAGCGCGTCCTCCAGCGTCTGGTAGTCGATATGGCCGAGGCTGGGCAGCTTGGTGCCGGGGCCGACCGAGCCGATCACGAAGCGTGGCCGGCCGTCCTTGAACTCTTCCACCGCCTCTCGCGCCAGGATCGCCGAAGCCTTGTTCAAGGCGTGCGCCTCGCCCTGCAGGTCGAACTCGGCCAGCGTGATCGGCGATCCGCCGAAGGTGTTGGTCTCGACCATGTCCGCGCCGGCCGCAAAATAGGCGTGGTGGATCGAGCGGATCAGGTCGGGGCGCGAGCGGGTCAGGATCTCGGTGCAGTTTTCCTGCCCCAGGTAGTCGCGCGCCACGTCGAGGTCGAGCGCCTGGATCTGCGATCCCATGGCGCCGTCGCACAGCAGCACGCGCTCCTTCAGGAGCTCCAGCAGATCGGCCATGGCCTAGTCTCCGACGGCGCGCACCGGCGAGGGCGCCACCCGGCCGGCGCCCGAGGGACCGATTCCGGCCGCGGCGCAGATCGCGCGCGTCAGCTCGGCGCGGTTCAGCGTGTAGATGTGCAGAGCGTCGATGCCGCCGCGGACAAGCGCGTGGATCATCTCGGCCGCGGTCTCGACTGCCGCGCGCTGGCGCGCGGCCGGATCGGCGTCCAGGCCGGCGAAGCGCCGGTGCAGCGCGTCCGGCACCCGGGCGCCGCAGCGCTGGCTGAAACTGCACGCCTGGGTGAAGTTCGCGATCGGCAGCAGGCCGGGCACGATCGGCGCCGTGATGCCGGCCGCCCGCGCGCGGTCGCGAAAGCGGAAGAAGCAGTCCGGGTCGAAGAAGTACTGGGTGATCGCGCGCGTCGCGCCGGCGTCGAGCTTGCGCCTCAGGTTATCGAGGTCCTTGGCGGGAGACAGGGCCTCGGGATGCGTCTCCGGAAAGGCGGCGACGCTGATCTCGAAATCGGCCACCCGGCGCAGCCCCGCCACCAGGTCGGCGGCAAACGCGTAGCCGCCGGGATAGGGCTTGTAGCGCTCGCCGATGCCCTCGGGCGGATCGCCGCGCAGCGCCACGATGTGGCGCACCCCCGCCTGCCAGTACTGGCGCGCGACCGCGTCGATCTCCTGGGTCGTCGCGCCGACGCAGGTCAGGTGCGCGGCCGGCTCCAGCATCGTCTCGGCGCGGATGCGCGCCACGGTCGCGTGGGTGCGGTCGCGCGTCGTGCCGCCGGCGCCGTAGGTCACCGAGACGAAGCGCGGGTTGAGCGGCGTCAGCGCCTCGATGGTGCGCCACAGGCGCTGCTCCATGTCCGGCGTCTTCGGCGGGAAGTATTCCAGCGACAGTTCGATGCTCATCGCCGACGGCCCTCCGTCACGAGGTCGGGCTTGGCCCCCAGCTCGGGCTTGGCCGAGGTTTTCGCCGGCGCCCCGGTGCGCGTCGCCTGCCAGATGTTGACGGTCAGCGGCTCGCCCGCGAGTGCCACGACCGGAAGCGGCTCGAAGCCCGCCGCGCGGAACCAGCCGGCGATCTCGTCCTCGCGGAAGCCCAGGCGGCGATGGGCGTGCTCGTCGCGCAGCTCTTCCTGGGCGTGCGGCGCGAAGTCGACCAGGATCAGCCGGCCGCCGGGGCGCAGCACCCGCGCGGCCTCCTGGATCGCCTCGCCCGGCTCCTCGGCGTAGTGCAGCACCTGGTGCAGGATCGCCAGGTCGAAGGACAGGTCGGGCAGCGGCAGCTGGTACATGTCGCCCTGGCGGACTAGGCAGTTGCGCCGGCCGGCACGGTCCAGGTTCGCCCGCGCCACGGCCAGCATCTCGCGCGACATGTCGATGCCCACGGCGGTGCGGGCGCGGTCGGCGAACAGCTCCAGCATCCGGCCCGTGCCGGTGCCGATATCCAGGAAATCGCCGACCTGGCCCTCGGGCACCAGTTCCAGGAGCCGGCGCTCGACCTCGCGGTCGTCGACATGCAGCGAGCGGATCTTGTCCCAGCGCTCGGCATTGGCGCGGAAATAGGCGGCGGCGGCCTCGGCCCGGGCGCGGCGCACGTCGCTTAAGCGGGCGAGGTCGCGGGCCAGGACCGAATCATCCGCGGGGATCTGGTCGATGATCACCCGGGTCAGCTCGCCCCCCGGCCCGTGTTGGGCGGTGCGGTAGAAGACCCAAGTGCCCTCGCGGCAGCGGTCGAGCAGGTTGGCGTCGCAGAGCAGCTTCAGGTGCCGCGACACCCTGGGCTGGCTCTGGCCCAGGATCTGGGTCAGCTCGCTGACGGTAAGCTCGGCATGGGCGCACAGCGCCAAGAGGCGCAGTCTCGACGGTTCGGCGGCGGCGCGTAGCCCGACCAGAAGGTCTTCCATCAGTCTCAACCCAAAGGCAGATGCATATAAATATATCTTT
>JAEULC010000345.1 GCA_016792605.1 Rhodospirillales bacterium | reverse complement strand
CGGGCCAGGAACCAGTCGGCGTAGAAGGCCGGGATGTCGGTCCGGTAGCTGGCGGAGACGATCACCGGCGGCTCAGCGCAGCGGCTTCGGCGGGTCGGCCCGGCGCATGGCGGCCCGCGCCAGGATCTCGAACAGGATGTAGCCCGAGGCGCCGATGATCATCAGCGCCAGGCCGACGAACTCCAGGACCGGCATGCCGAAGACCTCGGCCGTGCCGCCCAGGCTGGGCGCCAGGGCGTGCAGCCCCATGCCCAGCAGGGCGTCGATCACGAAGATGATCTGGATGAGCCGGAAGGGCTTGGCGCGCGCCCCCGCGCCGGGATCCTCGGGGCGGGCGCGGGAGGAAGGGTCGTCGACGGGCATGGCCGAAGCATCGACCCGGGGTCGAAGACTGTCAAACCGGCCGCTTGCATGGCTTCCCCGCGCCACCTATATGACCCCACGAGCGATGCGCCTTAAGGCCGGGCCCGGGGGCGATCCCCTGCTCCCGGGTGGGCCGGACGGCGCAGATGGTTGATTGTCCAGCAATCTCGGGGACTGGGACGGTGCCGAAATCGGGCCTGACCGGATCCGCCACGGAAAGGGAACTTCGATGAGTAAGGTAATCGGTATCGACCTCGGCACCACGAACTCCTGCGTCGCGGTGATGGAGGGCAAGGACTGGCGCGTGATCGAGAACGCGGAAGGCATGCGGACGACCCCGTCCCAGGTCGCCTTCACCGACTCGGGCGAGCGTCTGGTCGGCCAGGCCGCCAAGCGCCAGGCCGTGACCAACCCGGAGAACACCTTCTTCGCCATCAAACGCCTGATCGGCCGCCGCTTCGACGACCCGATCGCGAAGAAGGACATGGGCTTGGTGCCCTACAAGATCATCGCCGGCGACAACGGCGACGCCTGGGTCGAGTCGCGCGGCAAGAAGTATTCGCCGTCGCAGATCAGCGCCTTCATCCTGATGAAGATGAAGGAGACGGCCGAGTCCTATCTCGGCGAGAAGGTCACCCAGGCCGTCATCACCGTGCCCGCCTACTTCAACGACGCCCAGCGCCAGGCGACGAAGGACGCCGGCAAGATCGCGGGCCTCGAGGTGCTGCGCATCATCAACGAGCCGACGGCCGCGGCGCTGGCCTATGGCCTGGACAAGAAGAAGACCGGCACGATCGTGGTCTACGACCTCGGTGGCGGCACGTTCGACGTGTCGGTGCTCGAGATCGGCGACGGCGTGTTCGAGGTGAAGTCCACGAACGGCGACACGTTCCTGGGCGGCGAGGACTTCGACAAGGAAATCCTCGACTACCTGGCCGACGAGTTCAAGAAGGAAGCGGGCATCGACCTGCGCGGCGACCGGCTGGCCCTGCAGCGGCTGAAGGAGGCCGCCGAGAAGGCCAAGATCGAGCTGTCGAGCGCGATGCAGACCGAGATCAACCTGCCCTTCATCACCGCCGACGCCTCGGGCCCGAAGCACCTGGTGCGCAAGCTCAGCCGCGCGATGCTGGAGCAGCTCGTGGACAAGCTGATCCAGCGCACGATCGAGCCGTGCAAGCAGGCGTTGAAGGACGCCGGCGTGACTGCGGGCAAGATCGACGAGGTGGTGCTGGTCGGCGGCATGACCCGCATGCCCAAGGTGCTGGAGACGGTGAAGCAGTTCTTCGGCCGCGACCCGCACCAGGGCGTGAACCCGGACGAGGTCGTGGCGATCGGCGCGGCGATCCAGGGTGGCGTCCTCAAGGGCGACGTCAAGGACGTGCTGCTGCTCGACGTGACCCCGCTGTCGCTCGGCATCGAGACGCTGGGCGGCGTGTTCACCCGGCTCATCGACCGCAACACGACGATCCCGACGAAGAAGAGCAACACCTTCTCGACCGCCGAGGACAACCAGACCGCGGTGACGATCCGGGTGTTCCAGGGCGAGCGCGAGATGGCGGCGGACAACAAGCTGCTCGGCCAGTTCGACCTGATGGGCATTCCGCCGGCGCCGCGCGGCGTGCCGCAGGTCGAGGTGACCTTCGACATCGACGCGAACGGCATCGTCAACGTCTCGGCCAAGGACAAGGCGACCGGCAAGGAGCAGCAGGTCCGCATCCAGGCCTCGGGCGGCTTGAGCGACGCCGACATCGAGAAGATGGTGAAGGACGCCGAGAAGCACGCGACCGAGGACAAGAAGCGCCGCGAGACGGTCGAGGCCAAGAACCACGCCGAAGCCCTGCTGCACTCGACCGAGAAGCAGCTCAAGGACTTCGGCGACAAGATCTCGGCCGAGGACAAGAAGCTGGTCGAGGACGCGGTCGCCGAGCTGAAGTCGGCCGTCGGCAGCGACGACGCGGCCCAGATCAAGGCCAAGACCGATGCCTTGACCCAGGCCTCGATGAAGATCGGCGAGGCCATGTACAAGGCCCAGGCCGCCGGCGCCGGCGATCCCAATGCCGCCCCCGGGGCGGACGCGGGCGCGGGTCCTGGCGCCGATGCGGCCGGCGGCGCCAAGCCGGACGAGAAGGTGGTCGACGCCGACTACGAGGAAGTCGACGACAAGAAGCGCAACAAGAAGTAAGCGCCGACCGACGTGAAGCAGTGCGGGGTCCCCACAAGGCTAGTCGCTAGCCCAGGGGGCCCCGCTTCTGTATCCGCCCCGCCTCCTCCATCCGCGGAACGATCCTGAACGCCATGGCCAAGCAGGACTACTACGAACAGCTCGGCGTCGAGCGCGGCGCCAGCGCCGACGACCTGAAGAAGGCCTACCGCAAGCTCGCCATGCAGTATCACCCGGACCGCAATCCGGGCGACACCGAGGCCGAGCGCAAGTTCAAGGACATCAACGAGGCCTACGACGTCCTGAAGGACGAGCAGAAGCGCGCCGCCTACGACCGCTTCGGCCATGCCGCGTTCGAGAACGGCGGCGGGCGCGGCGGGCCGGGCGCCGGCGATTTCAATTTCGCGCAGGGCTTCGCCGACATCTTCGACGAGATGTTCGGCGACTTCATGGGCGGGCGGCGCGGCGGCGGCGCCAATCTGCGCGGCGCCGACCTGCGCTACAATATGGAGATCACGCTCGAGGACGCCTACGAGGGCAAGCAGGCGACGATCCGCGTGCCGACCTCGATCCTGTGCGAGGCCTGCCAGGGCTCGGGCGGCGAGAAGGGGGCGCAGCCCGCGACCTGCCCGACCTGCCGCGGCCACGGCAAGGTGCGCGCGCAGCAGGGCTTCTTCACCATCGAGCGGTCCTGCCCGACCTGCCACGGCGCCGGCCGCGTGATCCAGAATCCCTGCAAGCAGTGCGAGGGCACGGGCCGCACGCGCAAGGAGAAGACGCTGCAGGTCAACATCCCCGCGGGCGTCGAGGAAGGCACGCGCATCCGGCTCGCCGGCGAGGGCGAGGCCGGCCTGCGCGGCGCGCCGGCGGGCGACCTCTACATCTTCCTGGCGATCCAGCCGCATCACCTGTTCCAGCGCGACGGCGCCAACATCTTCTGCAAGGTGCCGCTGCCAATGACCACGGCGGCGCTGGGCGGCCAGGTCGAGGTGCCGACGGTCGATGGCGGCCGCGCCAAGGTCACGATTCCGGCGGGCACCCAGTCCGGCGCGCAGTTCCGCCTGCGCGGCAAGGGCATGAGCGTGCTGCGCGCGCAGAGCCGCGGCGACATGTTCATCGAGGCCGCGGTCGAGACCCCGGTCAATCTCAGCAAGCGCCAGCAGGAGCTGCTCAGAGAGTTCGACGAGGCCGGCTCCAAGGGCAAGTCGACCAGCCCCGAATCCGAGGGCTTCTTCTCGAAGGTGAAGGAGTTCTGGGACGGGCTGACGGAGAAGTAGGCGCTCAGCCGCGCTTCCCCGCCCCCTTCAGCAAAACCGCCCCCACGACCGCCGCCAGGATCGAGCCGGCGAGCACGCCGATGCGGACCTGAACGCCGTGGGCCGCGTCGTCGAAGGCGAGGCCGCCGATGAACAGGCTCATGGTGAAGCCGATGCCGCAGAGCAGGCCCAGGCCGTAGAGCTGGGTCCAGCTCGCGCCTTCGGGCATGCGGCCCCATCCCGCCCGGATCGCGAGCCACAGCGCGCCGAAGACGCCGAGCTGCTTGCCCAGGAAAAGGCCGAGCAGGATGCCGAGGGTCACGGGCTCGAGGATCGCGGCCAGGCTCAGGCCCGCCAGCTTCACGCCGGCATTGGCGAAGGCGAAGGCCGGCAGGACCAGGTAGGCGACCCAGGGATGCAACGCGTGCTCGAGCCAGCGCAGCGGCGATTGCTGGCCCTCTTTCGCGGCAAGCGGAATGGCGAACCCGGTCGCGACGCCGGCCAGGGTGGCGTGGACGCCCGACTTGAGCACGCAGACCCAGAGGATCGTCCCGACCAGCACATAGGGCACCAGGCTGCGCACGCCCGAGCGGTTCAGCAGCGCCAGCGCGGCCAGCGCGATCGCCGCCAGGACCAGGGACAGGACCGAGAGGTCGGCGGTGTAGAACACGGCGATGATCACGATGGCGCCCAGGTCGTCGATGATCGCGATCGCCGTGAGCAGCACCTTGAGGCTCGCCGGCACCGACCGGCCGAGCAGGCTCATGACCCCCAGCGCGAAGGCGATGTCGGTCGCGGTCGGGATCGCCCAGCCGCGCATCGCGACCGGGTCGCCCCAGTTGAGCAGCACGTAGATCGCCGCCGGGGCGACCATGCCGCCGACCGCGCCGATCACCGGCAGCGAGGCGGCCTTGAGGTCGCTGAGCTCGCCCTCGACCAGCTCGCGCTTGATCTCCATGCCGACGAGCAGGAAGAACACCGCCATCCAGCCGTCGTTCAGCCACAGCAGCAGCGGCTTCCTGATCTCCAGCGGCCCAAGAAGAACCGCGCCGGGGAGATAGAGAAACTGCTCGTATAGCCAGGCCAGCGGCGAGTTGGCGAGGACGACCGCCGCCACGGCCGCAACCCCGAGCACGATCCCACCGGCCGCCTCCAGGCGCAGAAAGTCGCGCAACGCGTTGACCATGATTCCTCCCCAGCCGCTATTCGAGATGGGGAAGCACGCGCGGTCAACCCGCAACCATGCGGTCGTACTAATCCGTAGCCAGGACCAGGTTGCGGACCAGCGGGTAGATCTGGCCGGTCCACTTCTTGCCGCTGAAGACGCCGTAGTGGCCGACGCCGGGCTGCAGGTGGTGGCGCTTCAGGTACGGGCGGAGGCCGGTGCACATCTCGTGCGCCGCGAGCGTCTGGCCGACGGCGCAGATGTCGTCGCGCTCGCCCTCGACGGTCAGGAGCGCCGTGCGGCGGATGGCGCGGGGGTCGACCTTCTCGCCGTGGAAGGTCAGCTTGCCGCGCGCCAGCCTGTATTCCTGGAACACCTGCTGCACGGTCTCGAGATAGAACTCGGCCGGCAGGTCGAGCACGGCGAAGTACTCGTCGTAGAAGGCCCTGGCCGCCTCGGCCTTCTCCATCTCGCCGTCGATCAGGTTGTAGTAGAGCTCGCGATGTGCCTTCTGGTGCCGCTGCATGTTCATGCTCATGAAGGCGGTGAGCTGGGTGAAGCCCGGGTAGACGCGCCGCATCGCGCCGCGGAACCACACCGGCACCGTCGTGATCAGGTTCTTCTCGAACCACGCCATCGGCTTGCTGGTGGCGAGCTTGTTGACATGGGTGGGGTTGACCCGCGCGTCGATCGGGCCGGCCATCAGCGTCATGCTGCGCGGCTGCGCCGGATGGTTGCCCTGGGCCATGATCGCGGCCGCCGCCAGCACCTGCACGCAGGGCTGGCACACCGCCACCACATGCGCGCCGGGGCCGATCGCCTCGAGAAACGTGATGACGTGCTCGACATAGTCGTCGAAGCCGAAGCCGCCATGGACCAGGTTGACGTCGCGCGCGTTGTGCCAGTCGGTGATGTAGACGTCGTGCTCGGGCAGCAGGGTCTCGACCGTGCCGCGCAGGAGCGTCGAGAAATGGCCGGAGAGCGGGGCCACGACCAGCACGCGCGGCTGGGCGATCGTCCGGGCCTTCTGGAAATGCAGCAGCGTGCCGAAGGGCGTGGCGAGCGCGGCGCGCTCGGTGATCGCGACCTCTTCCTCGCCGATCTTGACGCTGGGCAGGTTGAAGGACGGGCGGCCATGGGTCAGCCGCGCCAGGCGCAGCATCTCGCAGGCCGCGGTCCAGCGTCGCAGCACGGCGTTGGGATGCAGGTGGCCGCGATGCTCCACCTCGACCGGCGGCTTGCCCACGGTGGCCAGGGCCCGCGCCACGGCCATCAGGTCGGCATGCGCCTGGTAGGCGAGGTAGATCATGCGGCGCGGCGGCTTCGGCAGCGGATCATGCGGCCGAGCCTAAAGCAGATTTTTTTGCACTGCGATAGCCGCGTTCGGCGCAGCGGCGAAATTCGGCCTGCCGTGGCGGCCGCGCCCGGCCGGAAGCCCATGATTTTCCAGGCTTCCCCGGAGCGCTTGCATAACGTACTGAAATAACTCATGTTTCCAGAAGGGCGCTCGGCCCTGCGGGGGAGGATGCCGTCCATGGCCAGCGCCACCTTGACCATCAGCAGCAAGAACTATTCGTCCTGGTCGCTGCGCGGTTGGTTGCTGTGCAAAATGGCCGGGCTCGAGTTCAAGGAAAAGCTGCTGTCGAGCGACGATCCCTCGACCCGCGCCGAATTGCTGCTGCTGTCCCCGTCCTTCCTGGTGCCGAAGCTGACGCATGACGGCATCGCGGTCTGGGACACGCTGGCGATCGCGGAGTACCTGAACGAGCTCAAGCCCAAGGCCGGTCTGCTGCCGAAG
>JAEULC010000344.1 GCA_016792605.1 Rhodospirillales bacterium | reverse complement strand
CCGAGGCGCGCGACACGCGGTTGAAGCTGCCGTCGCTCGCGGTGTGGCGGCGCACCTGGAAATGTCAGCTCATCGGCTGTGGCATCGGCACGTTCGAAGGCGTTACGCCCGGCGCCGGCGGCACGATCGCGGCGTTCATGGCCTATAACGAGGCGCGGCGCTGGTCGAAGCATCCCGAGGAGTTCGGCAAGGGCTCGGTCGAGGGCGTGGCGGCGCCGGAATGCGCCAACAACGTCGTCACCGGAACGGCGCTCGTGCCGCTCTTGAGCCTCGGCATCCCGGGCTCAAACTCGGCCGCCGTTCTGCTCGGCGGCTTCATGATCCACGGCCTGATGCCGGGGCCGATGCTGTTCCAGAAGGCGCCCGACGTGGTCTACGGCCTCTATGCCGGGCTGCTGGCCGCCAACATCTTCATGGTGCTGGTCGGGCTGGTGATCCTGACGCCCTGCATCTGGCTGGTGAACCGGCCGAAGCCCTACCTGATCGCCTTTATCCTGGCGCTGGTCTGCTCGGGCGTCTACGCGATCGACCAGAGCCTGTTCGACCTCGGCCTGGTGCTGGGTGCCGGCGTCATCGGCTACGGCATGCGGCGCTTCGGCGTGCCGGTGCTGCCGATGGTGCTGGGCGTCGTGCTGGGCTTCCTGGTCGAATCCAACTACCGCCGAAGCCTGGTGCTGTCCGGCGGCGACCATCTCGTGTTCCTGCAGGACAAGGTTTCGCTGGCGCTGCTCGCGGCCTCCCTGCTGCTGACAGCCTATTCCTTGTGGCGGGAGTTGAGGCCGAAATGACCGTTGCCGAAACCCTGGCCGAGGCCTGCGCCGCCGCCAAGCCGACCGCGAAGGTCGCCGCCATCGCCGAGCAGTTGCTGATCGATACCTCGGGCCTGTGCGTCGCCGCGCGCGACAGCGACTTCCTGACTGCTGCGCGGGCCGCGGTGGATCCGGGCGGGCCCTGCACGGCGCTGGGCCTTCCCGGCGGCTACAGCCCGGCCGATGCGGCGATGCTCAACGGCACCGCGGCGCATGGCGAGGATTTCGACGACACGTTCGAGGGCGGGCCGGTCCACGCCGGCGCGGTGATCCTGCCCACGGTGCTGGCGACCGCCGAGCGCCACGCGACGCCGGGCGCGACCGCGCTCAAGGCCGTCGCAATCGGCACCGAGATCACCTGCCGGCTTTCGACGGTGGTGCCGAAAGCCGTCCACAAGGCCGGGTTCCATCCCACCGCGATCTTCGGCGCGATCGGCGCGGCGGCGGCGGCCTCGCTCGCGATGGGCCTCGACCGCAAACAGTCTGTCGACGCGCTGGGCATCGCCGGCAGCATGGCCTCGGGCGTGATCGAGTACCTCGCCGAGGGCACCTGGACCAAGCGCCTGCACCCGGGCTGGGCGGCGCAGAGCGGCTATCGCGCCGCGCGCCTGGCGCAGGGCGGCTTCTCCGGCCCGCGCACCCTGTTCGAGGGCACGCACGGCCTGTTCCACGGCTTCACCCACACGATCCCGAAGGACTGGTCGGCGTTGCTCGACGGGTTCGGCCGGGAATGGGTGACCGAGACCATCGCCTTCAAGCCCTATCCCTGCGGCACGATGATCCATCCCTATATCGACTGCGCGCGCCGCCTGCACGCCAAGGGACTCGATCCCAAGCGCATTCAGTCGGTGGTCTGCGAGACCTCGGACGGCATCCTGCACCGGCTGTGGGAGCCGCTCGCCGGCAAGCAGAAGCCGCCGAACGGCTACGCGGCGAAGTTCTCGATCCCGTTCGGCGTCGCGGCCGGGCTTGTGCTGGGCGAGGCGGGGCTCGACGCCTTCTCGGACAGGCAGTCGCAGAACCCCGCGCTGCAGGCGATCGCGGCGAAGGTCGCCTATGTGGTCGACCCGAACAACCCCTATCCCAAGCAGTTCACCGGCCACGTCAAGGTGACGTTGACAGACGGCACGGTGCTGGAAGAACGCCAGCCGCATTTCCGCGGCGGGTCCAACGAGCCGCTGGAACGGGCGGAGATCGCCGAGAAGTTCAGTCTCAATTGCCGACACGGCGGCTGGACGGACGCGCGCGCCGAGCGCTTCCTGGCCTTCGCCGCGCAGGTGTTCCAGTCCACGCAGCCCGTCGTGCTGGCGGAATTCAGGGGGTAGGGATGAGCGAGCTGAAAAGGCGCGTCGCGCTGGTTACCGGCGCCGGCCGGAACATCGGCCGCGCGATCGCGCTGGGCCTGGCGAAGGCCGGCGCCAGCGTCGTGGTCAACGCGCGCAGCAGCCGCGCCGAGGCCGAGGCTGTCGCGGCCGAGATCGGCGCAACGCAGTCGATGGTGGCGATGGCCGACGTCACCGACCGCGCGGCGGTCGACGGAATGATCGCGGCCACGTTGGCGAAGTTCGGCCGGATCGACATCCTGGTAAACAACGCGGCGGTGCGTGGCGAGAAGCCGTTCGAAACGCTGGACTACGCGACGTGGCGGCAGGTCCACGCGATCATCCTGGACGGCGCGTTCCATTGCTCCCAGGCGGCGCTGCCCGCCTTGAAGGCGAGCGGGGTGGGGACGATCGTTAATATCGGCGGGTTGACGGCGCATACCGGCGGGGCCGAGCGCGCCCATGTCATCGCCGCCAAGGCCGGGCTCGTCGGCCTCACGCGGGCCCTGGCGCACGACTTGGCGCCGCACGGGATCACGGTCAACAACGTTTCGCCCGGGATGATGGATACGGTGCGCGGCGCCTCGACCGGGCACCAGCAGCCCAAGCACCACGCGACCCACGCGCCGCTGGTCGGCCGGCGCGGCCGGCCCGAGGAGATCGCCGAGGCCGTGTGCTGGCTCGCCGGCCCCGGCGGCCGCTATGTCACCGGCCAGGTCATCCACCTGAACGGCGGCGTCTACCTGGGCGGATAGGGACCGCTGGGCCGACCCTCGACAGCGGGCTGCCGAAGTTCGGTGCAGGTTCGGCCGGCGACGGCGCATTCCTATGCAATCCGGTTGCACGCCCATGTCTTCGGCGCGCATGATATCGGTGACGACATGGCCCCGCCGTTGCATAGGGGTTGCGTAGAATCGTCTCGTTGAAGCAGAGGGGGCATCACGGTGTTTCAGAAGAGTTTATTGGGCCTGGTGGCCATGTGCGCCCTGGCCGGCGCCACTGCGGCGCAGGCGCAGAAGCCGGGCGGCGTCGCCAACGCGATCATTCAGCCCGAGCCGCCCGGCCTGATGCTGGCCATGGTGCAGAATGGCCCGACCCAGATGGTCGCCGGCAACATCTACGAGGGCTTGCTGCGCTACAACGACAAGCTCGCGCCGCAGCCCGGCCTGGCCGAGAGCTGGAAGGTCAGCGACGACGGCAAGGTCTACACTTTCAACCTGGCCAAGAACGCGACCTGGCACGACGGCAAGCCGTTCACCTCGGCCGACGTGGTGTTCACGCTCGAGTTCATCAAGCAGACCAACCCGCGCGCCCGCGCCAACCTGGTGCATGTCGACAAGGTCGAGGCGCCGGACGCGAATACCGTCGTCATCACGCTGAAGCAGCCCTTCGGGCCGTTCATCGGCATCTTCGAGGTCGGCTCGCTGCCGATGGTGCCGAAGCACATCTATGACGGCATCGACTGGAAGACGGCGCCGGCGAACAACACGCCGATCGGCACCGGGCCGTTCATGTTCAAGGAGTGGCAGAAGGGCTCGTTCATCAAGCTGGTGAAGAACCCGAACTACCACGTCAAGGGCAAGCCGCATCTCGACGAGATCTACTGGCACGTGATCCCCGATGCCGCCGCGCGCTCGGTGGCGTTCGAGACCGGCAAGGTCGACATCCTGCCGGGCGGCTCGGTCGAGAACTTCGATGTGCCGCGCCTGACCAAGCTCAAGGACGTCTGCATCACCGGGAAGGGCTGGGAGTTTTTCGGCCCGCTGGCCTGGATGTGGCTCAACAACCGCCAGGGCCCGACGGCGAACAAGAAGTTCCGCCAGGCGGTGATGTACGCGATCGACCGCGACTTCGGGAAGGACGTGGTGTGGAACGGCCTCGGCAAGGTGGCCGTCGGACCGATCTCGTCGGCCACCAAGTTCTTCGACCCGAAGCTCGCCGTCTACAAGCACGACCCGGCCAAGGCCAAGGCGCTGTTGAAGGAGTCGGGCTACAAGGGCGAGAAGGTGCGCTTCATGCCGCTGCCCTATGGCGAGACCTGGACGCGCTGGGGCGAGGCGGTGCGCCAGAACCTGCAGGATGTCGGCATCAACCTCGAAATGGTCGCGACCGACGTGCCGGGCTACAACCAGAAGCTCTCCGAGTGGGACTACGACATCGGCTTCAGCTTCCTCTACCAGTACGGCGATCCGGCGCTGGGCGTGGCGCGCAGCTACATCACCTCGAACATCGCCAAGGGCTCGCCGTTCAACAATGTCGAGGGCTACTCGAACCCCGAGGTCGACAAGCTCTTCGCCGAGGCGGCCACGGCCTTCCCGGACTCCAAGCGCCAGGAACTTTACAACCAGGTGATGAAGATCCTGATCGACGACGTGCCGGTCGCCTGGCTGCTGGAACTGGAGTTCCCGACCATCACGCGCTGCAGCGTCAAGAACCTGGTCACGACCGCCATCGGCGTGAATGACGGGTTCCGCGACGCCTGGCTGGAGAAATAGTCCGCAGACCCCGGCCCGCGGCGGGCGGCAGCGCCGCCGCGGGCCTCTTCCTTCCGCGTTTCCCGGACCGCGCCGATGGTCTCGTTCATCGCCCAGCGACTCCTGAAGGCCGTCGTCGTCCTGCTGGCGATCGTCGTCCTGAACTTCTTCCTGATCCGCGCCGCGCCGGGCGACCCGGCCGTGGTGATGGCGGGCGAGGCGGGGGCCACGGACGAGCTCTTCGTCAAGCAGCTGCGCGAGCGCTTCGGCCTGGACAAGCCGATGCCGGTGCAGCTCTGGATCTACGTCAAGGGCATCGTCACCCTCGACCTCGGCTTCTC
>JAEULC010000339.1 GCA_016792605.1 Rhodospirillales bacterium | reverse complement strand
CGGCGGCAGGGCGAGGCCGCGTGCGGCCAGCGCCTCGGCAGTGAGGAACCCGCCGCCCGACCAGACGGGCAGCGGGAGCGAGGAATGCGCGTGTACCACCATGTCAGCGGCCTCCCTGGACCGGGCCGGGCGACGGTGCTGCCTCAGCACGCTCCAAAGCGATGGCGTCGAAGGTCGCGCCGCTCCCGACCAGCCTGGCCGCCGCACCGGTCCAGTTCTGCCAACGCCGTACCGCGACATCGACATAGCCGGGATCGAGTTCCAGCGCCCGCGCCCGCCGGCCGGTCTGTTCCGCCGCGATGAAGATGGTGCCGCTGCCGGCAAACGCGTCCAAGACCAGGTCGCCCCGCTTCGAGCAGTCCAGCAGCGCGTCGGCGACCAGGGCTACCGGCTTCACCGTGGGATGCAGCCGCAATTCGTCCATCCGCCCGGCCCGCAACGAGTTCACCCCGGCATAGCTCCACACATTGGTGCGATAGCGCCCGAACCTGCCCAGCTGGACGTTGTTCCGGTGCTCCCCCGCCCCGTTCTTGAACACCAGGACGAGTTCGTGCTGCGAGCGGTAGAGCGACCCCATCCCGCCATTGTCCTTGACCCAGACGCAGAGGTTCTTGAACTCGCTGTAGACCGCGGTACCCGCCTGCAGCAGTTCCGGCAGGTGCCGCCAGTCCATCGCCACGAAGTGGATCGACCCGGGACGCGAGTAGCGCGCCAGGTTGCCGAGCGTCGCGCCCAGGAACGCCGTGAACTCCGTCGGGCTCATCTCCCCGGCGGCCATGACGAACTCGCGGTGCTTGACCGATCCGCCGCCGCCGACATGGCCGTCGATCGCGACGTTGTAGGGCGGGTCGGTGAACACCACGTCGGCCTGTTCCGTGCCCAGGAGCGTCTGGTACGCAGCGGGGTCGCGGGCGTCGCCGCACAGCAACAAGTGCGGACCCAGTTCCCAGAGATCACCCAGCTTGCTGACCGGCGATGCCCGATCGTCCTCCGGCGGCAGCGCATCGGCCCGATCCGGCGCATTCCTGCGCCGGATCGCGGTGTCGATCTGGGCCTCGATCTCCGGCAGGTCGAAGCCCGTGATGGTCAGGTCGAGGTCTGGTACCAACGCCTGCAGTTCCTGCCATTCGATCGCCAGGGTTTGCGAGTCCCACTCCGCCAGTTCCGCCAGCCGGTTGTCGGCGATGCGGTAGGCCCGAAGGTCCGCCGCGCTGAGATGGTCGAGCCGGATGGCCGGCACCGCTCCCAGGCCGAGGCGCCGGGCGGCCGTCACGCGGCCGTGGCCGGCGACGATCGTGCCCGACGCGTCGATCAGCACCGGGTTGACGAACCCGAACCGTTCGATGCTCGTCATGAGCTTGCGGATCTGGGTCTCGCCATGCTTGCGCGCGTTGGTCTTGAACGGCTGCAGCGACGCAATCGCGACCGGTTCGACCTTCGGGGCCAAGGGGGGTGGCAACAGTGTTGAGCACCGCGCCGGGGGAAGGCTGTTCATCGTTCTCTCCTTATTCAAGCGGCCGAGCTTTGTTGGATCGAGTGCTCGGTGCGTGGAGGAGAGAGCTACGCGCATTTCATCGACGGGCCGCTCCGTGAAAGTGTGCGACAGATTGATATCGGCGCTAGTCGAGTCGCCTTACATCGCTGATTTTGAATAGTTTTTTGAACCGATAGCCTCTATCCTGATGCCGACAAAGCAGCGACGAAATATTCACCGGAATGCCGGGATGATCGGGCGAAACAGTGCCAAGCGATTCGAAGCGGGTTTGACGAGACCAAGTTCCGGCGAACTCGACGGCGGTCCCAGGCGCGCTTGACGTGCATGGCCAAGCGACGAGCCCGCCGTCGCAGGGCTAGAAGGCCTTGCTGCGCGATCACGCCGGCGGCATTGCGGCCGGGGATCTGTCCGTGGTTCCGCCATCGGATTCGGAATTTCTACGCCCTGGTCATCGTCCGTTTGGCCTATCGGCATTGGTCTGGACCGCGGTGATCGCCAACCCGACGGCTGAGTGGGTCGCGCCACAGATCACCGAGGCCTTCCCCTGGGACGATGCGCCCAACTACCTTATTCGCGATCGTGACGCCGTTTACGGCGCGGCGTTCAAAAAGCGCCTCCGGGCGATGGGGATCCGCGACCACCCGATTGCTGCGAGGTCGCCGCGGCAGAACTCCCATGCCGAACGCGATCGGTGCGGATCCAGTTGTAGTCGTTCGCTAGCCAAAGACCGTTCGACGCACGGGCCCCACCAGTCGCTTTGGACGATCTTCTTCCAGCCAATTCTCGGCGGCCTGCATCACCACTACGTCCGGACGTAAGTCTCGGTACAGACACCTCGCGGAGGGCAACACGCCCCTTGGCCGTCGGCTCAACGGTCCGCTGCAGCGTACCCACCGCAACGTTGCGACGGTCGCCCTGGCCAACAAGCTCGCCCGAATCGCGTGGGCAGTTCTCGCAGGAGAGCGCCGATATGTCGCCGCCCACATGGGCGTCTGACTGAGCCGCACGGCCCAAGACAGCCACCGACAAAACCAAGGATTACCCTAAATCTGCGAGAGAATTGAACCAGATGGTCACACAGTCGAACGGCGTCCCGGAAACCTGAGTACCGAAATGGCCGTTACTGGCCGAGAGTTTTATGAGGACCGGGGCGCGCGGATCTCCATCATGGCAAGGGCGAACGCCCATGGGCCGGATACATTGCAGCAGACTGCTTGGGACCAAATGGCGTTAATCCACTTGCAGACCGGGGGCGGGCCATACATTCGGTACAGACAGGTCGTGGTCATGGGCCGACACGCTAAACCGGCCCGCATCGACCACTTCCAAACTCCCCTTCGTCCCAATAGTCAGAGCAGCGCCCCCATAGACCCGCCGACGCTGCGGCGGCGGGTCTATGCGACATTGGCAAAACATGGATACCAACCGACAAGTCATCGAAAGTGACGCAATGACTGTCGACAGGTAATCATTACCGCCAGTAGAATTGTGCCTCGCCATCGTGCTGGTAGTTGTCGAATGCATTTGCGAATCAATCGGTACAAAATCGTTGCAGCGTTGATCGGCGTGGCCCTTGGTGGGCTGTTGATGGAAGTTGGGGCCGCAACGCTTTACGCAATCAGCGTCGGTGGTTCCATCTGGCTTCGGTCCGCTCCGCCCCAGAAGCAGGTCGACCTTCGAGCTGTAAGCGACAAGCGCCTGCGTCTTCATCCCTACTACGGCTACACGGGCCGCGCCGGAATGCGTTTGTCCGAAGTGGCGGAGGGTCGCGAGGCCTTTAGAGACTTCTTCGGCGAGCGCTTTGTCGAAGAGGACTACCCCACGATCGGATTTAATGCCCATGGCTTCATCGCCCGCGTCGACTACCCGTACATCAAGCGCGACGATGAGTATGTGGTCGCCGTGTTCGGCGGTTCGGTCGCGATCGCTTTTTCGCTGATTTCGCACCATGCGTTAGCCGAGACGCTGGAACAAGCCGGCGTCCTTCAAGGCAGGCGCCTGGTCATGCTCGACTTCGCCAATGGCGGCGCCAAGCAACCACAGCAAGCCACGGCACTGACCTATTTCCTGACGCTGGGTGCACGCTTCGACTATGTCATCAACTTGGATGGCTTCAATGAGGCGTTCATTGGCTGGTACAATTTCGTCGAACACAAAACGATGCCGGAGTGGCCGTTCGGGCGTTTCGTCCTGGGCATCCAGAACATCGACCTGTCGGAAGCGGGCGCGCCGGTGGGCAGCGCCGACCACCGTCGGGTTGCGCTCGCGGCGCGCGTTTGGGCGGAACGCGAGAAGGAAACGCGCAGCGGCCTGATCTGGCTCGTCTCCGGGATCATGGCGCGGCAATCAAAGAACGCCCTGGTCAAGATCGAGCAGGATGCAACGACGAGGTCGGAGTCCTTCGACTACAGCATGCCCCTTCCACCTGCTCCTCCCGGCAAGTTCGACGACGTCGGAGTACGCCGTATCGTCGATTCCTGGCGTAACGCCTCGATCGCGATGAAGGGCATGACAGAGCGCTTCGGGATTCCCTACCTGCATGTGCTGCAGCCAAATCAATATGTGACGAATCTCGACTACGGTGGATCAGAGGACGAGCGCAAACGGGTGATGGGCCTTGATAGCCCGCCAGTCCGAGAGTTTATCCCTACGATCTACAGCGGCTATCGCCGCCAAGCCGAGCGGCTACGCGACGCAGGGGTCGACTTCTTCGACGCAAGCGCTTTCTTCGAAGGGAAATCGAGCCGCCTATTCAACGACAATTGCTGTCACTTCAACTACGAAGGCAACGCCCTGCTGGCCATCGCCATCGCCGAACGGATGAAGGAGCGACGTTGATGCTGCCCTACCCGTCGCCTCGCCTTCAACTTGCGCTTTCTAAGGAGAACGGGCTCCACCCAAGTCTGAATAAGGGTCGCTTTCCAGCGCGCAGACCGAGCCTTCGGCTGTGAATCGGCTTCATCGAATGACCCCGTTTCGGCAGGGGGTCAATTGCCATGAGCTCATGATTTCATTTGTCTTGGCTTGTCGGCCAGAGGGTCAAGACGGTGCCGATAGGGGTCAGGCCACGGCGCCGTTTCACACTCGACGCAGGGGAAGCGGCATCGACATGGCGAACCTCCTCGGTTCGCCACAATGATTTAGACTTTCGCCCGTTTGGGAATCCCCAGCCCGATCCTCAATGAGTCGCAATCATTGGCGGCTGGTATCAGTCGTGAATCACCCGGATCAACTTTTTCACCATAGACAGGCTCAGGGCAGCATTATGCCGGCTTCTTCGCCTGCTTCAACTTGTGCGCCTTCAACGCGCCCAGGCGCTGGTCGCGCCAGCGCGTCAGCCGGGCAATCCGATCCTTCGTCTGTGCGCCGCGCCAAGCCTTCACGACCGCTTTCGTGTTGGTCCTGCCGAACGGGTCGCCGCCCGACGTCGCCTTCACGAGCGACGAGAGCGACGGGGCGTAGCGGGCGCAGTAGTCCGGAATGCCGCCGGGCGCATTGAGCTCGATCGTCTCGAACGGCCCCATGAACGACCAGCGCAGGCCGAGCCCGTCGCGGATCGTCTTGTCGAGGTCCTGCGGCGAAACGACGCCGTCGCCGACCAGGCGGAAGGCCTCGGCCATCAGGACGGCCTGCAGCCGGTTCAAGACGAAGCCGTAGGTCTCCTTCTTCACACGGATCGGCACCTGCCCGGCGCCGGCGTAGATCGCCTCGGCCCGGTCGACCACGCTCTTGGCGGTCCAGGGAGCCGGACACAGCTCGACGATCGGCACCAAGTGTGGCGGGTTCACCGGATGAGCGACGAGGCAGCGGCGGCGGCCCTTGAGCTTCTCCGTGTAGCGTGATGCCACCATGAACGAGCTGGAGGACGCCAGGATCGTGTCCTTCGGCGCATGATGGTCGAGTTCGGCGAACAGCGTCCTCTTGGCGTCGATCTTTTCCGGGCCGCTCTCCTGCACCAGGTCCGCGTCGCCGACAGCGTCGGCCAGCGAGGCGCAGACCTTGATCCGCGCCAAGGCGCGCGCCACGCCGGTGGCCAGCCCCAGCCGGGCCAGCGACTTGAGCTCCGCGCCGATCAGGCCCCGCGCGCGACTGGCGGCCGCAGTATCGGCGTCGTAGAGCCGCACCGAATATCCCGCCGCCGCGAAGATCGTCGCCCAGGCGCGGCCTATCAGCCCCACGCCGACACATGCGACCGTCGTCATCGCACCGTGCTTCTTGTCATAGCCACAATACCTTCCGTCTCAGCTCGAAATCGTCGCGCAGGTCTTTCGACGCACCGACATGGATGACCGACCCGCGCTCGAGCGCCACGGTGCGATCGGACAGGGCGAGCGCCAAGTCCAGATGATGGTCGACAATGACGATAGCGATGTCCTTGCGCAACCGATCGAAGCTCTCGAAGAGCTGTTCCACCACGGCGGGCGCCAGGCCCTCGAACGGCTCATCCAGGAGCAGAACGCGGACATCGCCCGAGAGCGCGCGGGCCACCGC
>JAEULC010000312.1 GCA_016792605.1 Rhodospirillales bacterium | reverse complement strand
CGGGCGACGGCGGCGGCGATCAGGCCGAGCAGGGCCAGGATCGCGATCAGGCGCCAAAGCGACAGGCGGCGTTTGAGGCGCCGCCTGTCGATGGCGTGGTCCGCGGCGAAGGTCATCGCGGCGCGGCGGCCCTGGGGCCTTGGCGGAACGAGGGGCCTACTCCTCGTCGTCGCCCTTGGCCTTGTCCTGCTTGGACTTCAGCGCGGCGCCGAGGATGTCGCCCAGCGAAGCGCCCGAGTCGGACGAACCGTACTCGGCCATCGCCTGCTTCTCTTCCTCGACCTCGCGGGCCTTGACCGAGAGGGTCAGGCGGCGCGTGGCCTTGTCGATCGCCGTGATCTTGGCGTCGATCTTCTCGCCAACGGCAAACCGATCGGGCCGCTGTTCGGAACGATCACGCGAAAGATCGGACTTGCGGATGAAGCCCGGAACGCCGTCGCCCACCGTCACGTCGAGGCCGTTGTCGTGCACGGCCGTCACGGTCGCGGTCACGACCTCGCCGCGGTTCAGCTTCGACGCACCCGCCTCGAACGGATCGTTGGCGAGCTGCTTGATGCCAAGCGAGATGCGCTCCTTCTCGACGTCCACGTCCAGGACCTTCACCTTGACGCGGTCGCCCTTCTTGTAGTCCTGGATCGCCTGGTCGCCGGCTTTCTCCCACGAGATGTCCGACATGTGCACCATGCCGTCGATGTCGCCCGGCAGGCCCACGAATAGGCCGAACTCGGTGATGTTGCGGATCTCGCCTTCCAGCTCGGTGCCCGCCGGGAACTTCTCGACGAAGCTCTCCCACGGATTGGCCATGCACTGCTTCAGGCCCAGCGAGATGCGGCGCTTCTGCGGATCGACGTCCAGCACCATCACCTCGACCTCCTGGCTGGTCGAGACGATCTTGCCCGGGTGGACGTTCTTCTTGGTCCAGCTCATCTCCGAGACGTGGACCAGGCCTTCGATGCCCGGCTCAAGCTCCACGAAGGCGCCGTAGTCGGTGATGTTGGTGACCCGGCCGGTGAAGCGGGCGTTCTTCGGGTACTTGGCGACGACGCCTTCCCACGGATCGGCCTCAAGCTGCTTCATGCCCAGCGAGATGCGTTGCGTCTCGGGGTTGAAGCGGATCACCTGCACGGTGACGTTCTGGCCGATGTGCAGCGCGTCCGACGGGTGGTTGATGCGGCGCCACGCGATGTCGGTGACGTGCAGCAGGCCGTCCACGCCGCCCAGGTCGACGAAGGCGCCGTAGTCGGTGATGTTCTTCACCACGCCCTGCAGCACCTGGCCTTCCTTCAGGTTGGCCACCAGCTCCGAACGCTGCTCAGCGCGGCTCTCCTCGAGCACGGCGCGGCGCGAGACGACGATGTTGCCGCGCGAGCGGTCCATCTTCAGGATCTGGAACGGCTGCGGCGAGCCCATCAGCGGCCCGATGTCGCGCACCGGACGGATGTCCACCTGGCTGCCCGGCAGGAACGCGACGGCGCCCGACAGGTCGACGGTGAAACCGCCCTTGACGCGGCCGAAGATCACGCCGTTGACGCGCAGGTTCTCCTGGAACGACTTCTCGAGCTGCGTCCAGGCCTCTTCGCGCTTGGCCTTCTCGCGCGACAGCATGGCCTCGCCGAACTTGTCTTCCATCCGCTCGAGGTAGACCTCGACCTTGTCGCCGACGCGGATCTCGGCCGGCTTGCCGGCGGTGGCGAACTCGCGGAGGGGAACGCGGCCCTCGGACTTCAGGCCCACGTCGATCAGGCACATGTCGTTCTCGATGCCGACGACGGTGCCTTTGATGACGGTGCCTTCAAGACCGTTGGCGGAGCCAAGGGTCTCGTCGAGGAGGGCGGCAAAGCTTTCTTTTTCGGGGACGGACTTGGCGACAGCGGCTGCACGAGCCATGAAACGGGTATTCCTTTCTGCCTATTCGGGCCGACCGGTTGTATCCGGCGGTCTGAACGTCATGACGAAAACACGTCGTCGCTCCGGCGCTGCCGGATCGGCCGACGTGCGGTTCAGGTCTGTTCTGTGTCGCCAGCGCCGGATCGTCAGCGCCGAGCAGGATCCGCCGGGGCGGGTCCGAGCCGGCTCGTCACGAAGGCGAGCGCAGCGGCAAAGGCGGCGTCGGCGTCCATCGACGTGGTGTCGAGAAGGAATGCGTCGGCTGCCTGGACCAGCGGGGCGGCCGCGCGTGACGAATCACGTGCATCACGGTCCCTAAGATCCTGCAGAACGGCGGCATATATAGCCCCGGACCCCTGGTCTAGCAACTCTTTGTGCCGGCGCCGGGCGCGTTCCTCGACGCTGGCGGTAACGAACAGCTTGGCCCGGGCGCCGGGCGCGATGACCGTGCCGATGTCCCGCCCGTCCAGGACGGCGCCCCGGGCCCCGCCGGGGGGGTGGGCCATGAACCGGTGTTGGTAGTCCAGCAGGGCCTGGCGTACCGCCGGGAAGGCCGAAATCTGGCTCGCCATGCGTCCTACGGCTTCGGTGCGGAGGTCGGGGCT
The DNA here is from genome assembly GCA_016792605.1 of Rhodospirillales bacterium. GTDB lineage: Bacteria > Pseudomonadota > Alphaproteobacteria > JAEULC01 > JAEULC01 > JAEULC01. The sequence goes on along the minus strand of JAEULC010000312.1, from coordinate 9,028 downwards.
GTCCAGCGTGTGGGCGTCCAGGGCGCCCGCCTGTGCGGCGCAGGCGGCCTCCTGCTGGGGGTCGGTCCCGGTCTGGATCACCCGCCAGGCAACGCCGCGGTAGAGCCGCCCGGTATCCAGGTGGGCAAAGCCGTAGTGCCGCGCCAGGCGGCGCGCCAGCGTCCCCTTGCCGGAGGCGGCGGGCCCGTCTACCGCAATGACAACACTCATGTTTTGGCGATCTTGCCGCCCAGGCCGTTCACCAGGTCGACGAAGCCCGGGAAGCTCGTGTCGATGAAGCTGCCGTCGTCGATCCGGACCGGCTGGCGGGTTGCCTGGCCCAGCATCAGGAAGGCCATGGCGATCCGGTGGTCCATCTGGGCCGCGACCAGGCCGCCGCCCGGGGGCGGGGCGCCGCCCGTGCCCTCGACCACCAGGCTGTCCTCGCCCATCTCGAACCGGATGCCGTTGGCCTCCAGGCCCCGGGCGATGGCGGCCAGGCGGTTGCTTTCCTTGACCTTCAGCTCGGCCAGGCCGCGCATGACGGTCCGCCCCTTGGCCAGGGCGGCGGCCACGGCCAGGACCGGGTACTCGTCGATCATCGAGGGCGCCCGCTCCGGCGGTACTTCGATACCGCTGAGCGCGCTGGCGGCGACGGTCAGGTCGGCGACCGGCTCGCCGCCCTCGACCCGGCGGTTGGCGAGCGTCAGGTCGGCGCCCATTTCCTGCAGGGTCTGGACGATCCCGGCGCGCAGCGGGTTGATGCCGATCCCGGGCAGGGCTAGGCGCGAGCCGGGGACGATCGCGCCGGCGACCAGCAGGAAGGCGGCCGAGGACGGGTCGCGCGGTACGGCGACGTCGCGCGCCGCGAGCTCGGGCTGGCCCACCAGGGTGATGCGCTTGCCGCCGCCCGGTTCGTCCACGACCCGGACCGTGGCGCCGAAATGGCGCAGCATGGTCTCGCTGTGGTCGCGGGTCGGCTCGGGCTCGATCACGGTGGTTTCGCCCGGGGTGTTCAGCCCGGCGAGCAGGATCGCCGATTTCACCTGGGCCGAGGCCACGGGCAGGCGGTAGGTGATCGGCATGGGCGACCTGGCGCCGATGACGGCGAGCGGCAGGCGGCCGCCTGAGCGGGTCACGAAGCGCGCGCCCATCTGGCTCAGGGGCTCGGTCACCCGCGCCATCGGCCGCTTGGTCAGCGACGCGTCGCCGGTGAAGAACGCGGTCATGTCGTGCGCCGCGACCAGGCCCAGCAGCAGGCGCGTGGACGTGCCGGAATTGCCCAGGTCGAGCACCTGGCCGGGCTCGGCCAGGCCGCCGACGCCCACGCCGTCCACGGTCCAGGTATCGCCCTGGCGGTCGATCCGGGCGCCCATGGCGCGGCAGGCTTCGGCCGTGCGCAGCACGTCCTCGCCTTCCAGCAGGCCGGCGATCCGGGTGCGTCCGACCGCCACGGCGCCGAACATCAAGGCGCGGTGCGAGATCGACTTGTCGCCGGGAATGGCGGCGGTGCCGGCTAGGCCTTTGGAGGCCGAGGCGACGAGCGGGACCGGTTGCGGGTGCAACGGGAATCCTCCGGGGGCCGGGAAGACCGCCCCAATGATGTGCAATTGCAGGGAAATCCGGGGGCGGCCGGGGAACCGCGCTCTCTACCACGGAAGGGGCCGTGGGTGAAACCGCCGGGGCCGCAAAGGGCGATTTTTTGCTTTTGACAAGCCGCGGCCGACATGGCAATTGCACCCGTCTTCCGCGGTCGGCCGTTATCTTTTCGTCCCAGCCTGCCGATCACGCGGGCCTATTCCAAGGAGTTGGTGAGACGTGGCAAAGCCGGAATGGGGCGTCAAGCGCACCTGCCAGAGCTGCGGCGCAATCTTCTACGACATGCGGCGCAGCCCGATTGCCTGCCCGAAATGCGGCACGGAGTACGACCCCGAGGCGGTGCTGAAGTCGCGTCGCTCGCGCCCGGCCGCGCCGGACGAGGCCAAGCCGGTTCCTGCGCCGCTGGAAGTCGCCGAGGAAGCGGCGGTGGAAGGCGCGGAGGCCGAGAAGGAGGCCGGCGACGACGAGGAGGAAGAGGGCGTCATCGAGGATACCTCCGACCTGGGCGAGGACGAGGACGACCTCGACGAGGTCATGGAAAACGTCGACGAGAACGAGAAGGAGTAGCGCGGGCGATTTTTCGCTTGCTGCGAAGCGGGGCTTGTCCCTACCTTCCCGCCAGTTTTCAAGAGGGCCGGGCCGCCGGCCGACGTGGAGCGCTTTCGGGGCTGTAGCTCAGTTGGGAGAGCGCTACAATGGCATTGTAGAGGTCAGGGGTTCGATTCCCCTCAGCTCCACCAGTTTCAAGCGGCATCGACGGCCTGGAAGCACCCCTTCCAGGCCGTCGGCTTTTGGCAGGACAGCGGAATGAGCCCTGGGCAGCTGGCCCTGATCTTCGGCGCGCTGACGGCGTTCACGCCGCTCTCGGTCGACATGTACCTGCCCGGCCTGCCGGCGCTGGCGCGCGAGTTCAATGCCGCGCCGGGCACGGTGCAGCTCACCCTCTCCTCGTTCTTCATCGGCATCGCGCTGGGCCAGCTCTTCTACGGCCCGATCTGCGATCGCTATGGCCGCAAGAAGCCGCTCTACTTCGGCGTCGTGCTGTTCATCCTCGCCTCCTTCGCCTGCGCCATGGTCAACAGCGTCGAGGCGCTGATCGCGATGCGCTTCCTGCAGGCCTTCGGCTGCTGCGCCGGCATGGTGATGCCGCGCGCCATGGTGCGCGACCTGTTCGAGCCGCGCGAGGCGGCGCGTGTCTTCGCCATGCTGATGCTGGTGATGGGCGTGGCGCCGATCCTGGCGCCGCTGATCGGCGGCTACGTGCTGATCTTCTTCGGCTGGCATGCGATCTTCTGGGGGCTGGGTGGCTACGCGATGGTGGTGCTGGTCGCGGCCTGGTTCCTGCCCGAGACGCACCGGCCGGTCGAAGGCCACACGCTCAGCGTCATGGGCGCGCTGCGCGGCTACCAGGCGGTGCTGGTCGACCGCCGCTTCCTGGGCTACGCGCTCGCCGGCGCGCTGCCGATCGCCGGCATGTTCGCCTACATCGCCGGCTCGCCCTTCGTGTTCATCGAGCATTTCGGCCTGGCGGCAGAGAAGTTCGGCTGGATGTTCGGGCTCAACGCCGGCGGCTTCATCGCCACCTCGCAGCTCAACGGACGGCTGCTGCGCCGCTACGCGCCCGAGCGCATCGCAGCCACGGCAAGCTGGTTCGCCGCCGCGGCGGCGCTGGTGCTGCTAGTCGTCGGCTACACCGAGGCAGGCGGGCTCTACGGCATCGCCGCGTCCCTGTTCTTCTGCATCGCGCCGATGGGACTGATCCTGCCGAATTCGGCGGCCGCGGCGCTGGCGGGGCACGGGCCGCGCGCCGGCACGGCGGCGGCGGCGATGGGAATCCTGCAATTCGCGGGTGGCGGCATCACCAGCGCGCTGATCGGCGCCATTGCGGCCAAGAACGCCTTGCCGATGGCGGCGATCGTCGCCTGCTGCTCGGTCGGCGGCGCTGTGCTGCGGCGCGTGCTCGCGGGGAAGAGCTAGCCTAGACCGGCCCGATCAAACGGGAACGGCGCGGATGCAGAGATGCCATCCGAGCGCCTTCTCCAGCGCCTGGAACATGCCCTCGGGCATCGCCTTGAACCAGGGCTGCGGCTCGTACTCGAACTTCACGTACTTCTCGACGACGTAGGGGAAGATGTGCTCCTGCCGCGCCTCGACGATGCGAAAGCCCTTGAGCAGCTGGGCGGCTTCGTCGACCGTGTAGGTGAAGGCGATCGGGCAGCCGGACTGCGCCTCGGGCTGGTCGAGGCCGGCGTCGATCATGATGTTCTTCCAGGAGTTCTTTGCGTAGACCATCAGCCGGAACTCGCCGTCCGGCGCGATCAGCTTGCGCGCCTGGGCCACGACGGCGCCGGGGTCGGGCGTGTGGTGGATGACGCCGAAGGAATAGACCAGGTCATAGGGTCCGGGCGGCACCACTTGGGTCAGGCGTTCGGCGTCGCATTGCAGCAGCTTGCCCTTCAGGCCGAACACCTCGAACCGCTTGCGGGTCAAGGCCAGGCTCTCCACGCTGAGGTCGACGCCGGTGTAGTCCGCGCCGGCGCGCGCGAAATTGGTCGCGTCGGTGCCGATGCCGCAGCCGATCTCCAGCACCTTCCTGCCGGCCCACTTCTGGTGCTCGGCGAAGCCGGGGATGTGCGGCTCGACGAAATACTTGCGCGCCTCGACCTCGTCGAAATAGGCGCGCGTGCCGACCGGCTGCTGCGAGTGGCGGATGTTGCAGGGGCGGCGGTCCCAATAGGACCGCACGTCGTCGATCGTCGTCCCCGGAACATGCTCGCGCGTCAGTTCGCCTGCGACGCGTCCACGCGTCATGTCGATGGTGCCCATACGGCCTCCGGTTTTCGCCATCGGCCTTGGTAGCGCCAACATCTTACGGTTTCGTTAACCATACGCGCGCCGGACGCAGGCCATGCTTCCGCGGAGCTTTTCGAGCCGCCGGGGATGGTCGATACTCTTGACCATCTTGGACGCGCCGCATCCCCATATCGCCGAGTTTCTCGCCCACTGGCAGGGCCTTGCGCCGGAACCCGGGCTGCTGCCCGGGCGGCGTCATTTCGATCCGCTGGCGGTGCCGCACCTGCTGCCGAACCTGTGGCTGCTCGACGTGGAGCGAGGCCTGCCGAGCGGTCCCGGCCGGCGCTACCGGGTGCGACTGGTCGGCGGCGCGGTAGTCGCGGTGGGGTTCCCGGCGCGGCCGGGCGAGTATTTCGACGATCCGCGCGTGTCCGCCGACATTGCCGCGGTCCGCCGACAGCTCGATGCGGTCGTCGACACGCATCGCCCCGATTGGCGCCGCGGCAGGCCCGCGATCGATCATACCAAGTATGTCGACACGCTCGAGCGCGTGATCGTGCCGCTGGCGTCTGATGGGCGCAGCGTCGACATGCTGATGGGGTTGACGATGTTCTACTGGAAGGACGGCGAGCGGCGCGCGTGAGGGGAACCGAACCCCGGCCGGCGCGTTCTCTACGAATGCAGAAAGTACATCCTTATGCGCAGGCCGCGTACAGCGTGTTCGAGCAGCCGGACAAGTCGTTCGGCGTCACCATCGTGACGCCCGAGACCAGCCCGGCCAGCGTGACGCCGTTTCCGTCCCGAGAGGCCGCGGAAGAATGGATCGAGGCGCACAAGGCGCGGGTCGCGCTGCAGGCGCCCGACATGCGCAACCCCAGCCGGTTCCGCCGGCCGGCCGGGGGACGCTCGGTGCGCTCCTAGCGGCTTCTACAGCGCCTTGGCGTAGTCGACGAGCTGCTCGAGCGCCTTGCCCCAGCCCTCGGTGAAGCCCATCGCCGCATGCTTCTTGCAGCCATCCTCATCCATGTGCTGGGCGATCGCGGTGTAGCGCGTGCCCTTGCCCTCGGGCGCCAGGATGATCGTCGCGGTGAAGGGCATCGCGCGCAGCCCCTCGGCGGACGGGCGGTAGCCCGGCAGCAGGGCCGAGGTCCAGGTCAGCCGCCGCTCCGGCACGACCTCCAGGTAGCAGCCCGTGCCGTCGAACGACTCGCCCGCCGGGCCGCGCATGAGCGTGCGGAACTTGCCGCCGGGCCGCAGGTCGATCTCGCACTCGGTCGTCTGCCAGGGCTTGGGGCAGAACCAGGGCATCAGGTGCTCGGGCACGGTCCAGGCTTTCCATACCTTCGACGGCGGCACGTCGACCACGCGCTCGAGTACCAGATCCAGCTTCGGGTCGATGTTGATGTCGGGCTTGTTGTCGGACTTCGCCAAGGCGTCTACTCCTTCATGACTTTCAGATAAGCGTCGAGCTGGTCGAGGCGCTTTTCCCACATCTGGCGCTGCTCGATCATCCATCGCTCCGCCGCTTGCAGGGGTTGTGGCACCAGGCGGTAGCTGCGCACGCGTCCGGTCTTCTTCGACTTCACCAGGCCGCACTCCTCCAGCACGCCCAAGTGCTGGGTGAAGGACGGCAGGGCCATGTCGAAGGGCCTGGCAAGCTCGCTGACCGCCGCCTCCCCCAGGCTCAAGCGCGCCAGCACCGCGCGCCGGGTCGGATCGCCAAGAGCGCGGAAGACGCGGTCGAGCTGGGCTTGTTGGTTAGGCATGTGCCTAACCTATAAAGCATGAATACTTAGGTCAAGGGCTAAATAATTTTTCTAGGCTGTCAGTTCGGCGAAGGCCTCGCGCCAGATCGCGATGGTGCGGTCGATGTCGGCCTGGTCGTGGGCGAGGCTGACATAGTATTTCGTCTCGCCCTTCATGATGCCCTTGGCGCGCAGAAGCTGGTTGAACCGCGCCGCCATGTCCTTGTCGGCTTTCAGCGTGTCGCGGTAGTCCTTGGCCGGTTCGTCGGTGAACAGGATGTCGAACAGCGGCGGCTCGCCGACGACCTGGGCCTTGACCTTGTAGTCCTTGATGAGTTTCGCCAGCGCGTCCATCAGGGTGCGGCCGGTCTTGAATACCCGCTCGTAGGCGCCGGGTTGCCTGAGCACCTCGAGCGTGGCCAGGCCCGCGACCGCGGCGACGGGGTTGCCCGACAGCGTGCCGATCTGCATCAGGAAGTCCTCGTCGCCCACGGCGGCGCGGTCGAAATGCGCCATGATATCGGCGCGGCCGGCGACGGCGGCGAGCGCGTAGCCGCCACCGATGATCTTGCCCATCGTGCAGAGGTCGGGCGTGACGCCGTAGTATTCCTGCGCGCCGCCATAGGCGAAGCGGAAGCCGGTCACGACCTCGTCGAAGATCAGCGGGATGCCGTGCTCCGCCGTGATCCGCCGCAAGGCCTGAAGAAAGCCGGGCTTGGGCGGCAGCAGGCGCTGGAACGGCTCGACGATCACGCCGGCGAGCTCGTCCTTATACTCCTTGATCAGGCTCTCGGTCATCGCCACGTCGTTGAAGGCCGAGATCACCATCTCGTCCTGCACGCTCTTCGGGATGCCGGCGGAATCGGGCGTCGCGCGCGGGAAGTTGCCCGGCCGCTTCGGCGCCAGGGACATCAGTGCGTAGTCGCTCATGCCATGGTAGCCGCCCTCGAACTTCAGGATCTTGTCGCGCCGGCGGAAGGCGCGCGCGGCGCGCATGGCGTAGAGGTCGGCCTCGGTGCCGGAGCAGACGAACCGCAGCTGCTCGGCACAGGGCACGGCATCGACGATCGCTTCGGCCAGCGCCACGCCATGGCGGTTGTTGGCGAAGAAGGTGGTGCCGAGCGGCACCTGTTCCTGCACCGCCGCCGTCACCGCGGGATGGGCATGGCCGATGAACATCGGGCCGGAGCCGAGCAGGAAGTCGATATATTCGCGGCCCGCCTCGTCCCGGACGCGCCCGCCCTTGCCGTCCTTCAGCACGACTTCGGCCGGCAGATTACCGAACGTACCGCCCGGCAATACGCGCTTTGCCGCGGCGATGATCTCGGCCTCGGGTCTGACGGTTGCGATATCGTTCATGCCTGCCTCCCTCGCCGTCGCACCATGCTGGCATGCAACGTGCGGGCCGGGCAAATTTATAGGTGCGCGCTGCCGGGACCGCGTTGATGTGGGTCAAGGCGCGGCGGCCGTCGGCATGCAATCCATCAGCGTGCTTGCCGGAAGGAGCGCAGCATGTGGAACCGATGGATTGCCCTGCTCGCGGTGCTGCTTCTGCCGTTGCCGGCCCTGGCCGATGCCGAGGCGGCGTGGAAGGCGTACTGCGCCCGCAACTACGACCGCGCGCTGAGAGAGTTGCGTCCCCTGGCCCAGGCCGGCGACGCCAAGGCGCAGTACTACCTCGCCTCGATCCATCTCGACGGGGCGGCCGTGCCGCGCAGCGCCGCGATCGCCGTCGACCTGCTGCAGCGCTCTGCCACGGCCGGCCATGAACCCGCGCAATTCACGCTCGGCCTCCTGCTCTATAACGGCTCCGCCGCCGGCGAGGACCGGCTGGAGCCCGATCGTCCGCGGGCGCTGCCCTGGCTCGTGAAGGCGGCCGAGGCCGGTGTTCCCCTGGCCCATGAGCTGGTCGGAACGGAATACGCGGAGGGCCGCTACCTGCCGCGCGACCTCAACCGCGCCCGGTACCATCTCGGCGCGGCGGCGAATGCCGGGCTGGTCAATGCCCAGGCGGCGCTCGGTGCGCTGCTGGGCGCGGAATATGGCGTGCAGAACGCGATGGAAGCCTACAAGTGGCTGCTGCTCGCCGCCCGGGCGAAGCATCCGGGCGCGGCGGAGAACCTGGCGGCGATGGAATCGCGCCTGAACGCGGACGAACGCCGCGCGGCCACCGCGGCGGCGGAACGCTTCACGCCGATGGCGCCGCCGGCCGGGGCCTGCCCCGCCTTCTGAGGCGATGCGGCGGCAGCCAGGGCTCCATGCGGGCGGCGCGCTGGATCGCCGCCTGCCGCGGCGTATAGTGGGTGCCGTTCCTTCCTGGCACCATCCCGGAGTTTCCCCGTGTCGCTTCTCGATCCCGTTCCCGCGCCGGCCGATGCCGCCCGGCGCCGTTCAGCCCCCGCCGTCATCGCCTACGAGGTGCACAACCTGCCCAAGGTCGACACCGCCTTCTACGAGAAGGCGCGCGCGAAGCTGACGAAGACGGGCGAGGTGATCGTCCCGCCGCGCGACGGCGCGACCTTCGAGGTGCCGGCCGGCCACCTGTTCCGCATCGTCTCGGTCGAGGGGCCGCAGGTGGGCGACCTGAACCTGTGGAACGCGAACGACCTGAAGGAGCGCTTCTTTTCCGGCAAGACGCGCCAGCTCCACGCGACGCATGTCACCACCGGCAATCGGCTGTGGAGCAACATGCCCTATCTGCGCCCGATGGCGACGATCACCCACGACACGCTGGGCTGGTACGGCATCGACCAGGATGGCGGCGGCATCCACGACGTGATCGGGACGCGCTGCGATCCCTATACCAACGGCATGCTCAAGCCGTCGCACTACGACTGCTACTGCCACTCGAACCTGATCCGCGCCCTGGTGAAGGGGCGCGGGCTGTCGGTTGCCGAGGCCGAGCCGCATGT
>JAEULC010000286.1 GCA_016792605.1 Rhodospirillales bacterium | reverse complement strand
GTCATCAGCCCGACGATCTGCTCCTTGCCGATCTTGGCGGCGCGGCCGATGCCGCTCGCCGGCAGGCCGCGGACGGAAGCCTTGTCGATCAGCCCGGCCGGCGGGCTCCACTGGCCGAAATCGACGTCGTGGTCGAGATGGTTGAGCGCCGCCGCCTGGATCAGGTCGCGCCGCCCGGCGAGCATGCCCGAGGCCTGGGGCCCGCCGATCGCCTTGCCGCCGGAGAACGCCACGAGGTCGGCCCCCTCGGCAATGAAGCGCTTCAGGTTGGAGGCCGGCGGCAGCTGCGCCGCCGCGTCGACCAGCACCGGCACGCCGCGCGCATGCGCGACCTCGGCCACGGCCTGGAGGCTCGGCTCCGAGGCCGCGTTGGCGACCCACAGCACCAGGGCGGTCCGGTCGGTGATCGCGGCGGCGTATTCCCAGGCCTGCGCGTCGCGCACCCCGGCCCCGGCATAGCGGTCGGGAATGCCGACCTCGACAAAGCGCAGGCCGACCTGGCTTACCGCGTGGTCGTACATGTTGCGCTGGCTGCGGGCGATGACCGCCTCGTCCTTCAGGCCCGTCGTATCCGGCAGGCGGTTGATCAGCGCCGGATCCGACCCCGTGACGCAGGCCGCAGCCCCGATCATCAAGCCCGCCGCCGCGCCGGGGGTGACGTATCCCGCCTCGGCCCCGGTCGCCGCCGCGATCTGGCGCCCGGCGGCCTCCTGCAGCGCCGCGATGTCGACGCAGGCCTGGGCGGCCTCGGCCATGGCCTCGGCGACCTCGGGCCGCATCACGCCCCCGGACAGGCGCGTGGAGGGCCCGCAGGCGTTGATCAGCGGGCGCAGGCCCAGGCGGTCGTAGATCGTGCCGGGAGGCGAAATCTGGTCGGGCATGGGGCCGATCCTAGCCGTCCCTGGCTTATGCTGCACCTGCTAGCCAACCCCTGGACCCCATGCCTATACTTGCGGCATGTCGCAGCCGCCCGATATCGACCAGCTTGCCCGCCGCTACATGGAGTTGTGGCAGGACCAGATGGCATCGATGGCGGCCGATCCGGAGTGGCTGGCGACAATGTCCCGGGCGATGGCAGGCGCCTTCGCCCAGGGCATGGCCGGCGCGCCGGGGCCGATGCCTAATCCATGGGCAATGCCCGGGGCGTCCGGGAGCGCCGCGGGGTCGAGCACAGGGAACGGATCGTCCGCAAAACCGAATGGCCATGACCCCGCCCACCGCGACCCCGCCGGCCACAGCAACGGAACCGGCGCCAACGGAGCCGGACAGCATCCGGCGGCTGGGCCCGCGTCCCCTGCCGCTGCACGTGATGACCGCGGCGTGGACGTGCTTGACCTCCTTCGGCGGCTATCCGCTCTTGAAGCAAGGCTTGCTGCCCTTGAAGGCGGAGCTGCAGGACGAGGCGGAAGCGCTCCGGGCGGAGCTGGCGAAGGTCGCCCCCGCAAAGTTCGCAAGCGCGCTGACTGAGGAATCCTGCCGGCTTCTCGACCAGCTCGCCGCCGGAGTCCTCGCTTACCGCCGCCACCCGTACCGCCGCAACCTCGACACGCCGCCCACGGTCTGGCGCGAGGGCACGACGCGGCTCCTCGACTACGCACCGGAAAACCGCGACGGGCTGCCGGTGCTTCTCGTCCCCTCGCTGATCAATCGCGCCTATGTCCTGGACCTGTCGGAAAACCGCAGCCTGGCGCGCTGGCTGGCCGCCGAGGGCTTCCGGCCGCTGCTGGTCGACTGGGACCGGCCGGGCGAGGTGGAACGCAGCTTCACGCTCACCGACTATATCGGCGGGCGGCTGGAACAGGCGCTCGACGCGGCGCTGGCGCTTACCGGGCGCAAGCCGGCCCTGCTTGGCTACTGCATGGGCGGGCTCCTGGCCGTGGCGCTGGCGCAGCGCCGTCAGCGCGACCTCCAGGGCATGATCCTGCTCGCCACGCCCTGGGACTTCCATGCCGGAGCGCGGTTCCGCTTCGACCGCATCATGCCGATGCTGGCGCCCGGCCTGGCCGCCGCCATGGAAGCGTGGCGCGAGCTGCCGACCGACGTGCTGCAGATGCTGTTCTACAGCCTCGATCCCTATCTGGTGATCCGCAAGTTTCGCCAGTTCGCGGCGATGGATCCGGCCTCGCCGAAGGCGCAGGCCTTCGTGGCGCTGGAGGACTGGCTCAACGACGGCATTCCGCTGGCAGGCCCGGTCGCGCGCGAGTGCCTTGTCGGCTGGTACGGCGAGAACCAGCCCGAGCGCAAGCGCTGGCGCATCGCCGGCCGCCCGGTCGACCCGGGCCAGATCGACCTTTCGACCCTGATCCTGGTGCCGGCGCGCGACCGCATCGTGCCGCCGCCCTCGGCGACGCCGCTCTTGACCGCGATCCCCGGCGCGCTCGCCATGTCGCCGCCGCTTGGCCATATCGGCATGGTCGTGGCCGAGGCCGCGCCCCAGCGCGCCTGGCGGCCGATGGCGGAGTTCCTCGGCGGGCTCGACCGAAGGGATAGGCCCAATCCCGCGCGCTGGACGCAACCCCGGCCCGCCGGTATGAATCATTCCATGCGGGGAAACGCGGAAAGCCGCTTCCGGGGGAAAACCAAGGAGACATGACATGACCGACATCGTGATCGCCGGCGCAGCGCGCACCGCCATCGGCGCCTTCTCCGGGGGCTTGAGCTCCGTCCCCGCCTCCACCCTCGGCACCGCCGCCATCGTCGAGGCGATGAAGCGCGCCAAGGTCGCGGCCGCCGACGTCGACGAGGTCATCATGGGCCAGATCCTGGCCGCGGGTCAGGGCCAGAACCCGGCGCGCCAGGCCGCGATCGGCGCCGGCATCCCGGTCGAAAAGACCGCCTACGGCATCAACCAGCTCTGCGGCTCGGGCTTGCGCACGGTCGCGCTCGCCTACCAGGCGATCAAGACCGGCGACAGCGCCATCGTCGTCGCCGGCGGCCAGGAGAGCATGAGCATGGCGCCGCACTGCATGCACCTGCGCAACGGCGTGAAGATGGGCAACGCCGAGATGGTCGACACGATGATCAAGGACGGCCTCTGGGACGCCTTCAACGGCTACCACATGGGCAACACCGCCGAGAACGTGGCGCAGAAGTGGCAGATCACGCGCGAGCAGCAGGACCAGTTCGCCGCCCACTCGCAGCAGAAGGCCGAGGCCGCGATGAAGGCCGGCCACTTCAAGAACGAGATCGTCCCTGTCACGATCAAGGGCCGCAAGGGCGACGTGGTGGTGGACACCGACGAGCATCCGAAGGCGGGCGTCACGGCGGAATCGCTGTCGAAGCTGCGCCCGGCCTTCGCGAAGGATGGCACGGTCACCGCCGGCAGCGCGTCGGGCATCAACGACGGCGCCGCGGCGCTGGTGATGATGAGCGACAAGGAAGCGGCCAAGCGCGGCGTGAAGCCGCTCGCGCGCATCGTGTCCTGGGCGACTGCTGGCGTCGATCCGGCGATCATGGGCTCGGGCCCGATCCCGGCCAGCCGCGCGGCGCTCGCCAAGGCCGGCTGGAAGAAGGACGACCTGGACCTGATCGAGGCCAACGAGGCCTTCGCCGCCCAGGCCTGCGCCGTGAACAAGGACATGGGCTGGGATACGAGCAAGGTGAATGTCAGCGGCGGCGCGATCGCGCTCGGCCACCCGATCGGCGCGTCGGGTGCGCGCGTGCTCGTCACGCTGCTCTACGGCATGGAGCGGACCGGCGCGAAGAAGGGCCTGGCGACGCTGTGCATCGGCGGCGGCATGGGCATCGCGATGTGCGTGGAACGCGGCTGATCGCCGGCGGCGCGGAACGATAACAAGCAAAGACTTGAACGGGGAGGCAACATGGCGCGGGTAGCAGTGGTCACCGGCGGCAGCCGGGGCATCGGCGAGGCGATCTCGAAAGGGTTGAAGGCGGCCGGCTACAAGGTCGCCGCGACCTATCACGGCAACGACGAGGCGGCGCAGAAGTTCAAGGCCGAGACCGGCATCGAGGTCTTCAAGTGGGACGTAGGCAAGTACGAGGACTGCAAGGCCGGCATCGCCACCGTCGAGGCCGCGCTGGGACCGGTCGACGTGCTGGTCAACAATGCCGGCATCACCCGCGACGTCATGCTGCACAAGATGACGCCCGAGCAGTGGCACGCCGTGATCCAGACCAACCTCGATTCGCTGTTCTTCATGACGCGCTGCGTGATCGAGGGCATGCGTAACCGCGGCTTCGGCCGCGTCATCACGATCGGCTCGATCAACGGCCAGAAGGGCCAGATGGGGCAGACCAACTACTCGGCGGCGAAGTCGGCGACGATCGGCTTCACCAAGGCGCTGGCCCAGGAGGGCGCGTCGAAGGGCATCACCGCCAACGTGATCGCGCCGGGCTACATCGCCACCGACATGGTGCGCGCCGTGCCGGAGAACGTGCTGCAGAAGATCGTCGGACAGATCCCGGTCGGCCGCCTCGGCGAATCGGACGAGATCGCGCGCGCCGTGGTGTTCCTGGCGTCCGACCAGGCCGGCTTTATCACCGGCTCGACCCTGACGATCAACGGCGGCCAGTACATGACATGAGCGGCGGCGCCGCACCCAGGGCTTGACGCGCGAGTATCCCGAGCGCCCGCTGGTCGGCGT
>JAEULC010000224.1 GCA_016792605.1 Rhodospirillales bacterium | reverse complement strand
GGCTTGCCCGGCAATGCGCCCGGGACCACCACCGAGTAGGCCGGCACGCGGCCATAGGTGATCGCGCCGGTCGCGCGGTCGACGATCTTGGTCGTGGCGCTGATGAACACGCCCATCGACAGGACCGAGCCTTCCTCGACGATCACGCCCTCGACCACCTCCGAGCGCGCGCCGATGAAGCAGTTGTCCTCGATGATCACCGGGTTGGCCTGCAGCGGCTCGAGCACGCCGCCGATGCCGACGCCGCCCGAGAGGTGGCAGTTCTTGCCGATCTGGGCGCAGGAGCCGACCGTCGCCCAGGTGTCGACCATCGTCCCGCTGCCGACATGCGCGCCCAGGTTCACGAAGCTGGGCATCAGCACGACGTTCGGCGCGATATAGGCGGAGTGGCGCACGATCGCGCCCGGCACGGCGCGGAAGCCGGCGGCGCGAAAGCGGTTCTCGCCCCAGTTGTCGAACTTCGACGGCACCTTGTCGAACCAGGTGGCCGAGCCCGGCGCGCCGGGGATCGGGCCCATGTCGGTCAGGCGGAAGGACAGCAGCACCGCCTTCTTCAGCCACTGGTTGACCTGCCAGTCCTTCCCGGACTTCTCCGCGACGCGCATGGCGCCGTCGTCGAGGCCCGCCAGCGCTTCCTGCACCGCCGTGCGCACCGGCCCCTGGGTCGCGGTGTTGATCGTATCGCGCTTCTCCCAGGCGTCCTCGATGATCGTCTGAAGCTGCTTCGGATCGATGGCGGCGGTGCTCATGGGCGCGGGGTTCCGAGATTCTCGTGGAAGGAAGGGCGGCGACTTTGCGGCCCCGGTCCGGGCCTGTCAATCGCGCGCCGGATCGGGCTTGCCATGCGCATTGTTGTAGGCCACCAGCCACTCGGCGAGGTCATCGATCTCGTGGTGGATGTGGCTGCGGTCGTCGCCGGGCTGGGCCCAGGGCGAGTCGACCCGCACCCAGACCGTGGTCATGCCCAGGTCGTGCGCCGGCTTCAGGTTGCGCGTCATGTCCTCGAACAGCACGGCGCGCCTGGGCTGGATCGCGTACTGGCGCAGAAGCTGGTCGTAGACCACCGGCTCGGGCTTGGGCACGTAGTCGGCCGCGTGGATGTCGAACACCGCCTCGAAGTGCCGCGTGACGCCCAGGCGGTCCATCACGCGCTGGGCATGGGCGACCGTGCCGTTGGTGAAGACCAGCTTGCGGCCCGGCAGGCGCTGGATCGCGTCGTCGAGTAGCGGATTGGCCGGCACGCAGGTTACGTCGATGTCGTGGACGAAGTCGAGATAGTCCTTTGGATCGAGCTTGTGCTCGACCATCAGCCCGCGCAGCGTCGTGCCGTAGCGTTTCAGGTAGTCCTTCTGCACCACCCGGGCCTGGTCGGCCTGGACGCCCAAGGTCTTGGCGACAAAGGCGCCGATGCGGACGTCGACCTGCTGGAACAGGTTGCAGGCGGCGGGATAGAGGGTGTTGTCGAGGTCGAACACCCAGGTGTCGATCTCGCCCAGGGCGGGAATCGGGCGGGGGGCTGATGCGGGCATGGGAAACAACTGGCATGCCCGACGCCGGGCCACAAGCCCACCCCTAAGCCCTTGGGATTTTATAGCGTTTACGCGTGGTTAAGGGGTCGCTCGGTAGAGTCACGGCCCCATTCCCGGCGCGGCGTCCATGGCTTCGACCTCGTCCCTTCTCGCCCCCGAGCGGCCCGCTCCCACGCTGTCCCCCGACGCGGGACGGCTGGTTGCCTGCCTGCCGGTCCCGGCCCTGCTGGTCGACCGCGCGGGCGCCGTGCTGGCGGCCAACGACGCCGCCCGCGGCCTGGCGCCCCTGGTGGCGTCGCAGGCCCTGCGCCTGGCCAACGGCGAGGGCAGCGGCCGGATCGAACTCAAGGAGGGCACCGCGACGCGCTGGTTCGACGTCGCGACGACGCGGCTCGACGCGGACGGCGTCGTGCTGGCAACCCTGCGCGAAGCCACGCTGGACCAGAACCTGCGCGACGCCCTGGTGGAATCGCGCCAGCGCTATCGCGACCTGGTCGAGATGTCGAGCGACTTCGCCTGGGAGACCGACCTGGCGGGCGCCTTCGTCTTCGTCAGCCACGACCGGGTATTGGGCCACGCGACGCGGTCGATGATCGGCCGCCGCCCGGCGGACTTCCTGATCGACCCGCAGATGGAAGGCATGCCCCTGCCCTTCGACCAGGCCGAGCCGGTCGACGCGACCGAGTTCTGGGCCGTGGATGCGCAGGGCCACCCTCGCTGCCTGATGACCGTCGCGCGCCCGGTGTTCGACGCGCAGGGTGTCCACAGCGGCACGCGCGGCATGTGCCGCGACGTCACCGAGGACCGACTGCGCGAGGCCGACCTCGCCCAGGCGGTCCAGGGCGCCAGCGTGCTGGGCCACATCCTGGCGACGATGCGCGACGCCATCGAGCCCAAGACGATCCTGACCTCTGCCTGCAACGCGATCGTGCCGGCGCTGTCCGCCGCGGGGTGTCGCCTGTTCCGCGCCGACGACACGGGCGCTCTGTCGCTCGCCGTCGCGATCGGCGCGGCGCCTCCCGGGCTCGACGATTCGGGCCTGGCCCTGGCGTCGGACGACGCGGCGAGCTGCATCGCCGCCGATGCGCAGTACCGCCGCAACCGCAAGGGCCGGATCGTGCTGTGGCGCGATGCCGAGGCGCCGGGCTGGACCCAGGCGGAGCGCGCGCTGCTGCGCAAGGTCGCCGACCAGCTTGGCGTCGCGCTGGCCGAGTTCGCGGAGCGCGAGATGCTGGAGCGCCTGTCGACCACCGATCCCTTGACGGGCCTCCTGAACCGCCGCGCCTTCGGCGACCAGCTCCGCCGGCGCGTCGCCCGCGCGGCGAGCGACAAGGACGCGAGCCAGGGCGGCGCGCTGCTCTATGTCGACCTCGACAATTTCAAGCAGATCAACGACCGCGCCGGACACGAGCGCGGCGACCAGGCGCTGAAGGCCGTCGCCGCGCTGCTCGGGCGCTCGGCGCGGCCGACCGACCTGATCGCGCGGCTGGGCGGCGACGAGTTCGCGCTGTGGATCGAAGGCGCCGATCGCGCCGCGACGGAAGCGTTGTCGGCGCGTCTGCTCGCGGCCATCGCCGAGATGCGGGAATTCAACGTCGACCAGGCCAAGCCCTTCGGCATGTCCATCGGCGGCGCGGTCTATGATCCGGCCTCGGGCGAGGACACCGACGCGCTCGTCGCCCGTGCCGACGCGGCGATGTATGCGGGCAAGCGCGCGGGCAAGGGCCGCCTGACCCTGGCCGATCCCGCGGGCGGGGGAGCATCCGGAGCATGAGCGTCGCATTGAAGGAAGAGACCGGGACAAGCCCGAGCTACGAGGACGCCAAGCGCCTGGCGCGCAGCGACCAGGAACAGGACCGCCTGCGCCTGGCCGAGAGCCAGGAGATGCGGCCGGAGATTCTCTACTTCCTCGCCGCCGATCCGGCGGTGGAGGTGCGCTGCGCCATCGCGTCCAACCCCGCCACGCCGCGCCAGGCCGACCTGGTGCTGGCCAAGGACACGGACCAGCGCGTGCGCGAGACGCTGGCGGCCAAGATCGCGCGCATCCTGCCGCACCTTACGCCCGACGAGCACGACTCGGTCTACCGCGTGACCGTCGAGGTGCTGGAGACGCTGGCGCGCGACCAGACCACGCAGGTCCGGGCGATCCTGTCCGAGGCGCTGAAGGATATGGCGTCGGCGCCGGGCACGGTGATCGGCACGCTGGCGCGCGACCAGGAGCTCAGCGTCGCGGCGCCGGTGCTGGAATTCTCGCCGCTGCTGACCGAGGACGACCTGATCGAGATCATCGCGCAGAGCCCCGCCGCCGGCGCGCTGGGCGCGATCGCACGGCGCAGCGCGGTCGGCAACAAGCTCGCCGATGCGATCGTCGCCCGGAGCTTCGCCAAGGACGATCCGGAAGCCGTGGCCGCGCTGCTGGGCAACCCGAGCGCGCAGATCCGCGAGGAGACGCTGAACAAGATCGTCGACCGCGCGCCGCGCCACCAGGCCTGGCACGAGCCGCTGGTGCGCCGGCCGACCTTGTCGGGCGCGATGACCAAGCGCATCGCCCGCTTCGTCGCCGATCACCTGCTGGCGGCGCTGCGGAACCGCGAGGGCCTGGACCCGGCGACCGCCAAGGCGCTGTCCGACGAGGTCGACCGGCGGCTTGAGGAGAACGAGGAGTCGCCGGCCGCGATCCCCGCCGGGTCGAGCACCGAGACCGCCATCGCGCGCGCCGAGGCGCTGCACAAGAAGGGGGCGCTGGACGAGGATGTCGTGCTGCGCGCGGTGAACACCGGCGAGCGGCCGTTCGTGATGGCGTCGCTGGCCGTCCGGTCGAAGATCAACCAGCGCACGATCGAGCACATGTTCACGCTCCGCAGCGCCAAGGGCGTCGTGGCCCTGGTCTGGCATTGCGGCTTCACCATGCGGCTGGCGAGCCAGCTGCAGATGCGCGTGGCGGGCATTCCGCCGCAGCAGATCCTGCGCGCGCGCAACGGGGTTGAGTTTCCGATGACCGAGGCCGATATGAAATGGCAGATCGAGTTCATCGAAGGCTTGGGCAAGGGATGACGGACAGCCAGCGCAGCTCCATCCGGACGGCCGGCGGCGTACCCCCGGCCGTTTTCGTTTCCCACGGGGCGCCGACGCTCCTGTTGGAAGGCGGCGCGGCGTGCGACTTCCTGGCCAGGCTGGGACCGCGCCTCGGCCGCCCCAAGGCCGTACTCTGCGTCTCGGCCCACTGGGAAACGGACGAGCCCGCCGTATCCGCTGCCGTACGCCCCGAAACCATTCATGATTTCAGCGGCTTCCCGCGGCCCCTGTACGACATGCGCTACCCCGCGCCGGGATCGCCGGACCTGGCCAAGGGCGTACAGGCGCTGCTGCAGAAGGCCGGCTTGGCCTGCAGCATCGACCCCGGCCGCGGCCTCGACCACGGCGCCTGGGTGCCGTTGAAGCTGATGTATCCCGGGGCCGACATCCCTGTGCTGCAGCTTTCGGTGCAGCCGGACCGCGACCCCGCCCATCACGTGGCCGTCGGCCGCGCCCTGTCGCCCTTGCGCGGCGAAGGCGTGCTGGTCCTCGCCAGCGGCAGCGCGATCCATAACCTGCGCGCGCTCCGCTGGGGCGGCGCCGAGCCCGAGGCCTGGGCCAGGGAATTCGGCGCCTGGCTGGACCAGGGCGTGACCGCGGGCGACACGGCGGCGCTGGTCAACTACCGCGCCGGCAACCCGTACGGCGCCAAGGCCCATCCGACCGACGAGCACTTCCTGCCGCTCTTTGTCGCGCTGGGCGCAGGGGGAGCGGGCAAGGGCGAGATGCTGTTCAACGGCTTCACCCACGCCAACTTGGGCATGCACGCCTACGCGTGGGGGTGAGCTTGACTTAGCCTCGGCGGCATCTTATATTAGCTAACATTTAGCTAATATGGTTGCCCATGGCCACGATCGTCAATATGCATGAAGCAAAGTCGCGCCTTTCTGCCCTCGTCGAGAAGGCCGAGCGCGGCGAGGACATTGTCATCGCCCGCAACGGCAAGCCGGTCGTAAGGCTTGTCGCCACCTCGGGAGCTGTCGGCGAGCGCCAGTTCGGTCGCCACGAAGGCCTGCTCAAGGTGCCCGACGACTTCAACGATCCACTGCCCGAGGGATTTGACGGTCTGACATGAGGTATCTGCTCGATACCTGCACGCTGCTTTGGTTAGAGTTCGAACAAGCCAAGGTGCCGCACCCCATCGCGCAAGAACTGAAACGCGCGGAAAGCGAATTGTTCGTCAGCGTCGTCAGCGGCTGGGAAATTTCCATCAAGCAGAATCTGCGACGATTTCCCCAGTACCCTGGAGACCTGCCGGCGCTGATCTTTGAATCGTGCTCACTGAATCGAATTCAGATCTTGCCCGTGACCTGGCATCACGCGACGACTGCGGGCGCATTGCCACTGCATCATCGCGATCCGTTCGACCGGGTGCTTGTCGCGCAGGCGAAGGTCAATGACTTGGTATTGGTTTCGCCCGACGTCGCCTTCAAGCCCTATGGTGTCGAGACGTTCTGGGCCTAGCGCCTAGATGTTTAGTCCCGGCATTTGGTGGAGCGGGTTGACGGTGAAGCGTTTAGGCTGAGAGGCCCATGCTTTGCAAATGAACTCGTAGGGAGAAAGGCCCTTCAGGGCCTTGAGCCTTCTGGCGAAGTTGTAGGCCAAGAC
>JAEULC010000139.1 GCA_016792605.1 Rhodospirillales bacterium | reverse complement strand
GCTGACCGTCATCTGCATCTCGCCGATCGAGGCGCTGAGGTCGGTCGCGGCATAGGGCAGGGCCGGCACGAAGATGTGCATCGCCAGCGTGCCGCTCAGCACGAACAGCGCCAGCAGGAATAGCGGGACGTTCGGCGTTGGGGCGGGCGACGGCGCGGCGGGAGGTGCGGCGGGCGGCGCGGTCATCCCTCCTCCCGCTCGGTCATGCGCCCCAGCGCGCCGCCGATATGCTCGAGCACCTGGAAGGCGATCGCGACATGGCCGTCGTTGAGCGCGGCAAAGACCTCGTCGCGCACCTGGCGCGCGACCGCCTCGACCTTGTCCACCGTCGCCCGGCCCTCGCCGGTCAGGAAGATCGCCTTGGCACGGCGGTCGGAATCACCCTCGCGCCGCGCCACCAGCCCGGCGGCCTGCTGGTTGTCGTGCAGGCGCACGACCGTGTATTTGTCGAGGCCGAGCGCGGCCGCCAGGTCCTTCTGGCGCATCGGCTCGGGCGCCCGGGCGAGGCGCAGCAGGGGCAGCCAGGTCGCCTCGGTCAACCCATAGGGCTGCAGGCGCAGGTCCACCGCCCGGCGCCATTGCCGGGCAATCAGGGACAGGACTCGGCCGAAATTGGCCTTCTGCAAGTCGATGCCGGTCGCCATGGGCCACCTTGCTCAAATAAGTGGTATAGCAATAAATGATATATCATGTATTTAAAAGTCACGGATTTCAGCCCGCCCCCCGGGATTTCCGCATTTGCCTCAGTCCATTGCCTGTGCTATCCACCGCGCCAACACGCTGGCCGGGGCTGGCGTGAACCGTTTTATTCAGGCCGGATATCGGCTTAAGGAGACGTGTCGACCGTGCAAGTTCTCGTTCGCGACAATAACGTCGATCAAGCCCTGCGCGCGCTGAAGAAGAAGATGCAGCGCGAGGGCATCTTCCGCGAGATGAAGCTGCGCCGGAACTTCGAGAAGCCCTCGGAGCGGCGCGCGCGCGAGAAGGCGGAGGCGGTTCGCCGCTACCGCAAGCTGCTGCGCAAGCGGATGGAGCGCGAGGGCTACTAGGCCCTTCGCTGCGCCCGGCTTGCCGGGTGCTTCGCGTTTCGACAAAGCCGCGCATGGGAAACCGGGCGCGGCTTTTGTGTTGTCTGGACCGAGGGAAGAAAGCGGAGGGAATGCGGCGATGAGCATGTTCGACCTGAAGGGCAAGGTGGCGATCGTCACCGGCGGCAATGGCGGCATCGGCCTGGGCATGGCGACCGGCCTGGCGCAGGCGGGCGCCGTGATCGTGGTCGCGGGCCGCGACGCCGGCAAGAACGCGACCGCGGTGAAGGCGATCGAGAAGACCGGCGCCAAGGCGATCGCGATCGGCGTGGACGTGACCAAGGAGCATTCCTGCCGCGCGCTGATCGCCGACACGGTGAAGCAGTTCGGCCGGCTGGACATCCTGGTCAACAACGCCGGCACCAACATCCGCAAGCAGCCGCAGGATTACCAGCTCGCGGAGTGGGAGATGGTGCTGACCACCAACCTCACCAGCGCCTTCGTGACCAGCCAGGCCGCCTACCCGGCGATGCTCAAGGCGGGCGGCGGCAAGATCATCAACATCGGCTCGATGATGTCGATCTTCGGCGCGTCCTTCACCACGCCCTACGCGGCGTCGAAGGGCGGCATCGTGCAGATGACGCGCGCCATGGCCTGTGCCTGGGCCAAGGACAACATCCAGGTCAACGCCGTGCTGCCGGGCTGGATCGACACCGACCTGACGCGCAAGGCGCGCAGCGAGGTCCAGGGCCTGGAGGATCGCGTGACCGCGCGCACGCCGGCCGGGCGCTGGGGCGGGCCGAAGGACATGGCGGGCATCGCCGTGTTCCTGGCGGCGCCGGCCTCGGACTTCGTCACCGGCACCGCCATCCCGGTGGACGGCGGCTACTCGGTCCAGGGGTAGAAGCGGCCGCTACCGGCGGAGGGTGGCGGGGCCCTTCGCAGCGCCGCCGCCAGTCGGCGCGGGTCCGTCGACCTTGAATGTGACCGTGCCGGTGGGCACACCGCCGCCCGGCTTGGCGGTCGGCGGCGTCGAGATCGAATCCCGGATGAACCGCACCGAGCCGTCGCCCATGGCCTGGGTCGGCGGCTTGCCGCCACCGTCCGTCAGCCCGCCGGCGCCGGCCGGGGGTCCGCCGTCATTCTTGGCGAGGACGTCCGCGCTCATGGTCTTGCCCGTGCCGCTGGGCCCGCGCGGAACAGGGGCGCCCTGGTCGCCGCCGCGGCTGTTGGCGAAGAGATCGTTCGCCGAGCCGAGCGACCGCAGCGAGCCAAGGCCTGCCGAGGCCGGTGTGTCTGTCGCGGACTGGGACGGATTCGCCAGAACGGTAAGCCTATAGCGACCGTCGTTCAAACTGCCCGCCAGGGCAGGCGTCGCCGCCAGCGCAAGGCCGACACACAGCAAGATTCCGCGCGATTGGATCATTCTCGCCTCCCGAAGCAACGTCAGAAGGGCAGGTCGCGCCTACCTTAGCGCAGCCCGCGCTGTGGCGCCGTGACGGCGCGCACAGGATCGCATCGGGAAAAGCCGCTATCGGCGGTCCTTGGGCGCGACGCGCATCCAGCCGGGGTCGGCCAGGCGCAGGCCCGCCGGCGTCACGCGCGACGCGCGCGGGTCGCGCAGCAGCCCTTCGAGATTGGTGCCGCCGTCGCGCGGCATGCCGGGCACCGGCGCGATCGCGCGGGGCTGCGGCTGCGCCACAGGATCGATCCGCGGCCGTGTCGCGAAGGGTTCGACTCCGGGCTGGACGAGGAACAGCGAGTCGACCTTTGCGACGCCGCGCAACGAGCCGAGCGCGGTGGGCGTCGCCGCATCCGCGGCGGCGCTCTCCGTCATGGGAAGGATCGCCAGCAGGCACAGGCCTGCGGTCAACACTGCGCGTTGCGCCGTCATGGCTGCTTCTCCCGCGGCGCCATACCTTGGCACCGCATCCCTGCAGCTTGCGCGCGCGGTCGTTGAGAAACAGTGACGGGCATCACTCCGATTGATGGCATTCGTGGCAAATGCCGCTGGCGTCGTGCGCAGGGGCATTCTAGGGTCGATCATCCCAATCAGAGTCGCATGGAGTAGCCGATGAAGACCCGCGCCGCGGTTGCCTGGGCCGCCGGAAGGCCGCTGACGATCGAGACGATCGACATCGAGGGGCCGCGCGCCGGCGAGGTGCTGGTCGAGGTGAAGGCGACCGGCGTGTGCCACACCGACGCCTACACGCTGTCGGGCGCCGATCCCGAGGGGTTGTTCCCCGCCATCCTGGGCCACGAGGGCGCGGGCATCGTGCGCGAGGTCGGTGCCGGCGTGACGACGCTGAAGCCGGGCGACCACGTGATCCCGCTCTATACGCCGGAGTGCCGGCAGTGCAAGACCTGCCTGTCGCGGCGCTCCAACCTCTGCACCTCGATCCGCGCGACCCAGGGCAAGGGCGTGATGCCGGACGGCAGCTCGCGCTTCCGCTGCGACGGCAAGCCTGTCCTGCACTACATGGGCTGCTCGACCTTCGCCAACCACACCGTGCTGCCCGAGGTCGCGCTGGCCAAGGTCCGCGAGGACGCGCCGTTCGACAAGATCTGCTACATCGGCTGCGGCGTCACCACGGGGATCGGCGCGGTGATCTACACCGCCAAGGTGTGGCCGGGCGCGAACGTCGTCGTGTTCGGCCTGGGCGGCATCGGGCTCAACGTCATCCAGGGCGCCAAGATGGTGGGCGCGGACAAGATCGTCGGCGTCGACACGAACCCGAACAAGCGCGCCATGGCCGAGAAGTTCGGCATGACGCACTTCCTCAACCCCGACGAAATCGGCCGCGACAAGGTGGTCCAGGCGATCGTCGACCTGACGGGCGGCGGCGCGGATTTCTCGTTCGAGTGCATCGGCAATGTCCACACGATGCGCCAGGCGCTGGAATGCTGCCATCGCGGCTGGGGCGAGAGCATCGTCATCGGGGTCGCGGCGTCGGGCCAGGAGATCTCCACGCGCCCGTTCCAGCTCGTCACCGGCCGCGTCTGGCGCGGCACGGCCTTCGGCGGGGCGCGCGGCCGCACCGACGTGCCGAAGATCGTCGACTGGTACATGGAGAAGAAGATCAACATCGACGACCTGATCACCCACACCATGCCGCTCGACCAGATCAATACGGCGTTCGACCTGATGCACGAGGGCAAGTCGATCCGCTCCGTGGTGGTCTACTAGGCGATGGCGCTGGAGATCGTCGCGCGCTGGCGCTGCTTCGGCGGCGAGCAGCGCATCTACCGCCACGCCTCGGCCGAGACCAGGACCGACATGCGCTTCGCGGCCTTCGTGCCGCCGCAGGCCGCGCGCGGCAAGGTGCCGGTGTTCTGGTTCCTGTCCGGCCTGACCTGCACCGAGGAGAACTTCACCACCAAGGCCGGGGCGCAGCGCGTCGCGGCCGAGCTCGGGATCATCGTGATCGCGCCGGACACGAGCCCGCGCGGCACTGACGTGCCCGGCGACCCGCAGGGATCGTGGGATTTCGGCCTGGGCGCCGGGTTCTACGTGGACGCGACGCAGGCGCCCTGGTCCACGCACTACCGCATGGCCAGCTATATCGAGCGCGAGCTGCCGGCGCTCGTGGCGCTGGAGCTGTCCGCTGATATGAACCGCCAGGCGATCAGCGGCCATTCGATGGGCGGGCATGGCGCGCTGACCATCGCCTTGCGCAATCCTGGCCAATACAAATCTGTCTCGGCCTTTGCTCCGATCGCCTCGCCGATGCGCTGCCCCTGGGGCGAGAAGGCGCTGGGCAACTATATCGGCCCTGACCACGCAGCCTGGCGGCGCTACGACGCGACGGCGTTGATCGCGGATGGCGCCCGCGTGCCCGAGATCCTGGTCGACCAGGGCGCGGCCGACAATTTCCTGGCGAGCCAGCTCAAGCCCGAACTGCTGGAGCAGGCCTGCGCCGGCACCGGCATCGCGCTGACGCTGCGCCGGCAGGAGGGCTACGACCACTCCTACTATTTCATCGCCAGCTTCATCGAGGACCACCTGCGCTGGGCCGCGGCCCGCGTCTAGGCGAGCGGTTCAGCTCCAGCCCATCGCCGCCAGCTTGGCGCGGTTGCCGCGGCTGACCGGCACGCGCAAGCCGCCGCGCAGCACCAGCGCCACCTTCTCGCCCGCGCGCTCCGTGCGCTCGACCGCGTCGCGTGCCACCCACCAGGAGCGATGCACCTGCTGGCCGCGCTCCGGCCCGAGTTCCGCCATCGCGTCGCCCAGGCGCAGCAGGATCAGCGTCGACCCCGCGCCGGTATGGACCCGCAGGTAGTGGTCCTCGGCCTCCAGCGCCAACAGGTCGGCCGTGCGGTGCTCGGCGGGCAGGCGCTCGCGCCAGCGCTCCGGCTCCGACTTGGCCGGCGTGGGCGCTGCCTCCGGCAGGCCCGCCGGCGCCCGCTGGCCGCGTTGCGCCACCAGCACGCCGACGAAGGTCAGCACCAGGTTGATCAGCAGCACCTGCCCGATCACGACCGGCAGCGAGACCGCGTCGGGCGCGGGTCCGAGCAAGGGCGGCACGGCGAACCAGAGCAGCAGGCCGCCGGGCACGGCCGCCACGATGCAGGTCAGCAGCAGCACGGGCCAGAGGCTCAGCCGCTCGCCGACCAGGCGCGCGATCAGGTAGCGGGTGACGAAATTGATTCCGCCGATGGAAAGCACGGCCGCGACCCAGAAGGCAATCCGGGCGGGCAGCGTCCAGGCGTCGAAGGTGCTGAACGGTCCCGCGAGGCCGAGCGCGATGCCGGCCACGACCAGGTAGCGCCAGGCCTTGCCCCAGCGCCAAGCCCGATCCGCCCCGTCATTCGCGCTTCGTGAACTGCCGAACGCCGCCATTCGCGAAGAAACTCCGCCGATTCACGCAGTTAGGATTGTAGCGGGGCGGCGGAACTGCGACCAGGGGCCGACCCGCCATTCTCCGCCGGAGCCCTGCCAATGAACCGACGCGAACTCCTCGCCCATGCCGCCGGTGCGGCGGTACTGTCCGCCCTGCCCTTGCCGGAGGCCAGCTCGATGACCGTGGACGACAATCCGTTCCTGAAGGGCGGCTTCGCCCCCGTTTCCGACGAGGTGACGTTGGAGAACCTGCCGGTCACCGGGCGCCTGCCCGCGGGCCTCGCCGGGGTCTATCGCCGCAACGGGCCGAACGCGGCGTTCAAGCCGATCTCCTACACCTACCCCTTCGACGGCGACGGGATGATCCACGCCCTGTCGATCCGGGACGGCAAGGCGTCCTACCGCAACCGGTTCGTGCAGACCGCCGAGCTGCAGGTCGAGCGCAAGGCCGGTCGCGCGCTGTGGGGCGGAATCGAGAAGCCGATGATACCCGACCCCGCCCTGCTGCCGCCCGGCATGGCGCCAAGGCCGAACAAGAACTGGGCCAACATCAACGTGATCCGCCATGGCGGCAGGCTGCTGGCACTCTACGAGGCCGGCATGCCCTACGAGCTCGGCGACGATCTCGCAACCAAGGGCATCCACGATTTCGGCGGCAGGCTGCGCGGCGCGATGACGGCGCATCCCTTCCTCGATCCGGCGACGGACGAGATGATCTTCTACCGCTACCGCCCGGACGCGCCGCCTTTTCTCACCGTGTTCGTCGCCGACAAATCAGGCGCCATCGTCGCCGAGCGCCATGTCGATACCGGCGTGCCCTACATGATCCACGACGTCGCGGTGACGGCGCGCAAGATCGTCTTCGTGCTGGCGCCGGTCGTGTTCGACCTGGAAGGACGGCGCGAGGGCAAGCCGTTCCTCGCCTGGCGGCCCGAGCTCGGCACGCGCATCGCGATCCTCGACCGCGCCGATTTGCAGGCGCCGGTCGCCTGGCTCGATGCCGAGCCGTTTTTCGTGTTCCACTTCCTCAACGCCTATGACGAGCGCGACGCAATCGTCGTCGACTATGTGCGCCACGCGAGCTTCAACGACACGCGCGGCGACGCTCGACCGCAGATGGCGCGCATGACGATCGCGGGCCGGTCGATCGCGCATGCCAGCACCGCCTCGCCCGCCATCGAGTTCCCCCGTCACGACGACCGGCTGCGCGGGCTGAAGCACCGCTACGGCTACGCGGCGACCGTGGCGCGCGGCCGCAACAGCGCCGTGCTGCGCTTCGACCGCCGGGACGGCAGCGTGGCGGCACGCGAC
>JAEULC010000110.1 GCA_016792605.1 Rhodospirillales bacterium | reverse complement strand
CCGAGCTGAAGCGCGTGCCGGTGGCGGCCGAGGAGATCGGCGGCCTGGCCGAGGCGATCACGTCCGAGGGCGACCTGCGCACGTTGCCCTGCCACTGGTCGGCGCGCGGCGGCATGGACGGCTTCTACGCCGCGCGGCTGGGGAGGGCGTAGCGCTCTCTCCTGTCCCCCCTCCCCACCGAGGGAGGGGGCTAGGGGGAGGGGGCCGTACAGGCAGGCGGCAAGGCCGCGCTTAGTGTGGTCGACGGATACCCCTCCCCCAAAACCCCCTCCCGCAAGGGGAGGGGGGATTGAAGGAGTACCAACCCAACCGCGTCTTATCCCACCCGCAGCTTGACGCTGTCGAACGGCAGCGAGCGGATGCGCTGGCCGGTCGCGGCGTAGACCGCGTTGGCGACGGCGGGACCGACCAACGGCACGCCGGGCTCGCCGACGCCCGTCGGCTGCTCGGTCGAGGGCACGATATGCACCTCGACCCGCGGCATCTCGTCGATGCGCAGGGGTTCGTAGGTGTCGAAGTTGGCCTGTTCGACCTGGCCGTCCTTCAGCGTGATCGCGTTGTGCAGGACGGCGCCGAGACCGTAGCCGATGCCGCCCTCCATCTGCGCCATCACTACGTCGGGATTGATGACGAGGCCGCAATCCACGGCGCAGACCACGCGCTCGACCCTGAGCTTGCCGCGCGCGTCGACCGACACCTCGGCGACCTGCGCGACGAAGGAGTTGAAGGATTCGTGGACGGCGACGCCGCGGCCCTTGCCCTTGGGCAGGGGCGTGCCCCAGCCGGCCTTCTCCGCCGCCAGTTCAAGCACCCTCAGGTGGCGCGGATGCTTCGCCAGCATGCCTTTGCGGAACTGGACCGGGTCCTTGCCTGCCGCCTCCGCCAGCTCGTCGAGGAACGTCTCGGTCGAGTAGGCGGTATGCGTCGAGCCGACCGAGCGCCACCACAGGACAGGCACGCCGATTTCGGTCGTGTGCAGGTCCACCTGCAGGTTCTCGATGTGGTAGGGGAGCGTGTTGGCGCCCTCGACCGAGGTCGGGTCGATGCCGTCCTTGATCATGCCCTGGAACGGCGAGTTGGCGACGATCGACTGGCCGACGATGCGGTGCTGCCAGCCGACGATGCGCCCTTGCGCGTCGAGCCCGGCCTTCAGCGTGTGGAAGTACATCGGTCGGTAGCGGCCGCCCTTGATGTCGTCCTCGCGCGTCCAGACCAGCTTCACCGGCACGTCGCGGTTCAGTGCCTTCGCCACCGACACGGCCTCGGCGACCATGTCCGAGTTCGGCGTCGCACGCCGGCCGAAGCTGCCGCCTGCCAGCGTGGTGTTGATCGTCACCTGCTCGGGCTTCACCCCGGCGATGGCCGCCGCCGTCGCCTGGTCGACGGTCTGGATCTGCGACCCGGTCCACACCTCGCAGCGCCCGTCCTTGATCTGCGCGACGCAGTCCAGGGGCTCCATCGGCGCGTGGGCGAGGTAGGGGAACTCGAACGCGGCCTCGAAGGTCCTGGCCGCGCCGGCGATGGCCTTGGCCGCGTCGCCGTCGTTGCGCACGGTCTTGCCCGGCGTCTTCGCCAGTGCCTTGTACTCGGCCATGATCGTGTCCGTGCCGCGCGTCTCGGCCTTCGCCATGTCCCACTCGACCTTCAGCGCCTCGCGTCCCTGGCGCGCCGGCCAGAAGCCATTGGCGACCACGGCGACGCCCGAGGGCACCTGCACCACGTCGACCACGCCCTTGATCGCCTTGGCGGCCGAGGCGTCGAACGACTTCACGGTCGCGCCGAACACCGGCGGGCGCAGGATCACCGCGGTCAGCAGGCCCGGCAGCGTGACGTCGAGCGCGAAGACGGCCGTGCCCCTGGTCTTGCCGTAGTTGTCGATGCGCGGCAGCGGGTGGCCGATCAGGCTGTAGGTCCTGGGGTCCTTGGGCGTGACGGTCTGCGGCTCCGGCACCTGTGCGGCCTCGAGCGCCAGTTCGCCGAAGGTGGCGCTGCGCTTCGATGCGGCATGGCTCACCACGCCCTTGCGGATCACCACCTCGCTCTCCGGCACGTTCCAGCCCTTGGCGGCGGCCTTGACCAGCATGGCGCGCGCCGTGGCACCGGCCTTCTTGAGCTGCTCGAACGAGTTCGCGATCGACGAGCTGCCACCCGTGCCCTGCACCGGGCCCCAGCTCGTGTTGTTGTAGCGCCTGGCGTCGGCCGGTGCTGCCTCGACGCGCATCTGCTCCCAATCCGCGTCCAGCTCCTCGGCGACGATGGTCGCGAGCCCGGTATAGACGCCCTGGCCCATCTCCAGGTGCTTGACGATCACGGTGACGTAGTTGTCGGTCGTGATGCGGATGAAGGCGTTGGGCGTGAAGCGCACCTTGGCGACGGCCTGGGCCGCGGCCTTGTGCGCGCCGGCGAACTGGAAGGCGACGACCAGGCCGGCGCCGGCGGCGCCCGCGGTCTTCAGGAAGTCGCGGCGCGAGGCTTTCGGCTGCGAAACGGCGGGAAGGGCAGGTGTATAGGCGTTCTTTCCGTACATGATCTCACCCCGCCATCGTCTTGGCCGCGTCGTGGATCGCGGCGCGGATGCGTTGATAGGTGGCGCAGCGGCAGACATTGCCGCTCATCGCCGCGTCGATATCGGCGTCGGTCGGCTTCGGCGTGACGGCGAGCAGCGCGGTCGCGGCCATGATCTGGCCCGACTGGCAGTAGCCGCATTGCACGACGTTGAGCTTCTCCCAGGACGCGCGCACGGCCTCGGCCACCTTGCCCTGGTTACCCTCGATCGTCGTCACCTTGCCGGTGCCCACCGAGGATACCGGCGTGGCGCAGGCGCGCATCTGCTGGCCGTCAATATGCACCGTGCAGGCGCCGCACAGCGCCATGCCGCAGCCGAACTTCGTGCCGGTCATGCCGAGATTGTCGCGCAAGACCCAGAGCAGCGGCGTCTCCGGGTCGACATCGACCTCGTGCGCGCGGCCGTTGACGTTGAGCTTGATCATCCGGTCTCTCCTCGAATCCCAAGACGCGCCCATCCGCTGCCCAGGCAATGGGCAGGCGCAGAGCGGTCAGATGCTGATTGTCGGAATAGTCACCCTAGATGGGCAGATAGGCGCGCGGAAAGCTTCAGTCAATGCGCCGTCGCGTTCACGACGCGGTGAGGCCGTGACACGATGGTGACTAAGGCGCCGGCTGCAGCGCTATCCGCGCCCCGATGGCGCTGCCGCTGCTGAACTCCATGGTTGGAAACCGCCCCATGATCTTGCCGTCGAACGCGGTCGAACCGCGCGGCGCGGTGATGATGCCGCTGAGCGTTCCATCCTCCGCAACGGTCGCGCTCAACGTCCAGCCACCGCCGCGCCACGCGCCGCGCGCCGTCCCGGACAGGCGGCTGCCGGCGACCTCTACCTCCACGGACCATTCGCCGTCCTTCCCGGTCCACTTGCCGTCGCGCGACGCGGCGGTCGGTGCGTTTGCGGCAATCGGCGCAGCGGAGCGTGCCGCACTGCCGGCGACCGGCTCGAGCACGACCGTGTCCGAGCCGCTATTCGCAGTGATGATCTCGATCGTCGGAAAACGGCCGGCGATACGAGCAGGAAACCCCAGTCTCGGGTGATTGGCAGTTCCAGAAATCACCTTAGAGGTCGGGTCGACGCGACCGGAGAAGCTGAATTCGCCGGAGCGTTCACGGTGCCGGCCCGTCCCGGTCAATTGGTCGCCGGCGAGTCGCAAGTCGAGCTGCCATGAGGCGCCGCGTCCCTGCCAGCGGTCGTCGGGCGCGGACGCGCCGGCCTCGCCGCCCTCGCGTTGCAGCGCGATCGTTTCGCCCGATCCCGCGGCGGGACTCAATTGCAGCGTAGGAAAGCGGCCGGCGACGCGGATCGGCTGGTCGAAGCGCGCGCCGCCGGACACCGCGACATGGCCGGTGACCATGCCCTGGGCGTCGATCTTCGCCGAGAGCGGCATCTCGCCGGCGCCGTGGGCGCTGTTCGACCCGCCGCCGCGATTGCGGTTTCGCACCGTACCCGTGATCGTGTCGCCGGCGACCACGACATTGGCCTCCCAGCCGCCGCTGCTGCCGGACCAGCGTCCGTCGCGCGAACCCGCCGTGGCCGCCGTCGCGGGGGGTGGCACCGGCGCAGCGGCCTGCTGCACCGGCGGTGGCGGTGCGGTCGGTCGAGCCGGCGCTGCCGGAGCTGGGGTCGCGAGCTGCGCCGCCGGCGGCGGGCGCAGCGCGGCCAGCTTCACCGCGGCGGCCTGGGCGTAGAGCCCGTTCGGGTAGCGGTCGAGATAGCCCTGGAACATCGCCGGGTTGTTGGCGTCCTTGATCGCGTCCCACAGCGCCTGCTCGGGCGTGATCGAAGGCGTAGGCGGTGGAGGCGGCGGTGCTGGCGCGGCGGCCAACTGCTGCGCACGGGTCTTCTGGTCCTGCTCTTCCTTCTGCCGTCGCTCAAGCGAGGCGATCTTGGCGCGCGCCAGCGGCGCGAAGGCGCCGTTGGGATACTGTCCCAGATAGGCCTGCAGCATGGCGGGATCGTTGCTGTCGCCGATCGACTGCCAGAACAGCGCCTCGCGGTCGATCGCGGGCGCCGGGGCGGGCGGTGGCGGCTCGGGCCTGGGCGCGGCGACGACGGGCGGTGGCGCGACCGGTGCCGGCTCGACGAAGAAGAACCCGCCGGTCAGCGACGAGGACTCCCAGGGCGTCTGCGCGCCCGCGGTGTCTCGGGCCACGTCGCTCCGCACGCGCTTGAACACCTCCTCGATCGCCAGGCCCGGCGCGCTCATGTGCTGCAGCAGCCGCGCGGTGTAGACGCCGTTGGCGCCCTCGCCGTCGGCAGCGACCTTGCCCGGCGCGGTGGCATAGGCGATCAGCGTGCCCTGCGGCGCGTTGATCTGCGCCAGGCCGCTGCCGGTCGAGCGCAGCCGGCGCTCGAAGGGGTTGTTGCGGCAGGCGTCGAGGATCACCAGGTTGACGCCGCTCTTCGCCACGTCCATCTGGTCGAGCAGGATGTCGACGTCCAGCGTCTCCAGCCGCACGCGCTGCTCGCTGCGCATCGTCGCGTCGACCGGCACCAGGAAGTTGCGGCCGTTCACTTGCAGCCCGTGGCCGGCATAGTAGAACATGCCGACCGCGCCGGCGCTCAAGGCCTCGCCGAAATCGAGCACCGATTTTTCCATTTGCGCCTTGGTGGCGTTCTCCTGCGCGATCACCTGGAAACCCAGCTGGCGCAGCTTCGCCGCCATGGCGCGGGCGTCATTGACCGGGTTCTTCAGCGGCGCTTCCTTGTAGGCGGCGTTGCCGATGACCAGCGCGATCTTC
>JAEULC010000056.1 GCA_016792605.1 Rhodospirillales bacterium | reverse complement strand
CCCGCCCCTGCCCCGGGCGAAGGAACTGGCGCAGCGCGCGATCGACCTCAGCCCGGAGGAGCCGCATGGCTACAAGGCCATGCACAACGTCCTGTGGCTGATGAACGACGTGCCCGGCAGCCTGGCCATGGGCGAGCGCGCGGTGGCCCTCAATCCCTTCGACACCGAGGCGATCGGCGACCTGGGCACAAGGCGCTTCTACTCGGGCAACTGGCAGGGCGGCATGACGCTCATCCAGGAGGCGTTCAGGCGCAACCCGGCAGCGCCCCCCGCTTACCGCATCCCGCTGGCGCTCCAGGCCTATTTCGAGGGCCGCTACGAGGATGCCCTGGCCGAGGCGCGCCGCGTCGAGCTGCCGCACTTCATCTACACCCATGTCCTGGTGGCGATGTGCGCGGCGGCCAACGGCCGGGACCGCGAGAGCGCCGAGGCGGTGCGCCGCGTCCTCGCCATCGACCCCGCCTTCTCACGCAATGCCGTCGCCGACCTGCGCAGCCGCAACCAGCACCCCCGGATCATCCGCGCGGTCGCCGAGGGCCTGTCCCGCGCCGGCCTGGAAATCCAGGGCGTCTCGGAGATTTCCCAGGCAGCCCCGTAGCGGGCGCGGCTAGTAGCGCTCGGGGACCCAGCGCCGCTTCGCCATCGGCGTCTCGTCGTCATACGCGTGCTTGGTCGCGCGCTTCGGCAGCTTGACCTTGGGCCGCTTGACCTGCTTGTAAGGAATCTGCTTCAGGAAATGGGCAATGCAGTTGAGCCGCGCCCGCTTCTTGTCGTCGGAACGGATGATGTTCCAGGGTGCGTGGGCGGTATCGGTGGCATCCAGCATGGCGTCCCTGGCCCGGGAGTAGTCGTACCAGCGCTCCCGGGACGGCAGGTCCATCGGCGACAGCTTCCACTGGCGCATCGGATCGTCGATGCGCGCCTCGAACCGCCGAGCCTGCTCCTCGTTGCTCACCTCGAGCCAGTACTTGATGAGCCGGATGCCGCCGTCGACCATGTAGCGTTCAACCACCGGGCAAAGCTCCAGGAACTTCTTGTGCTGCTCCTTGGTGCAGAAGCCCATGACATGCTCCACCCCGGCGCGGTTGTACCAGCTGCGGTCGAAGATCACGATCTCGCCTGCGGCGGGGAAGTGGTTCATGTAGCGCTGGATGTACATCTGGGTCTTCTCGCGGTCGGTCGGCGCCGGCAGGGCGACCAGGCGGAAGACCCGGGGACTGACCCGCTCGGTCAGGGCGCGGATGGTGCCGCCCTTCCCGGCCGCGTCCCGGCCCTCGAACACGACGATGATCCGCTCGCCGGTCTGCTTGACCCAATCCTGCAGGTAGCAGAGCTCGGTCTGCAGCGCGCGCAGCTCCTTCGCATAGGTCTTGCTGTCCATCTTCGGCTTCGCTGTCGGTTTCGCCACGGTCGCCTCCGCCCTGGAATGGTTCTAACGCGATGCAGCCCGGTTCGGCGCCGGCTCCCGACGCTGCACGACCACGCGGAACTACCGATAAGCCACCCTGGGCCGCCCCATCAGTAGGTTACGGTAACTAACACCCCGCTCCTTGCGGGGCGCCGCCCCGGCTCGCACAACAGTCACGATGCAAGTTTAGTAGCGACGAGCCTGGCGGAGCGCCCATGACGAAACGCGTGCAGCTAGCCCTTTGCCTGGTCGCCGGCCTGGGGCTCGGGGCCTGCAAGGAGGAACTTCCGCCCGAGCAGCCGATCCGGCCCGTGCGGGCAATCGTGGCCGAGCCGCGGCAGGAGAAGCACACGGTCTCCATCACCGGCGAGATCCGGTCGCGCTACGAAAGCGACCACGGATTCCGGATCGGCGGGCGGGTCATCGCCCGGCTGGTCGACGTCGGCTCGCTGGTGGCCAAGGGCGACGTGCTGGCCCGGCTCGACGACGGCGACCAGAAGAACCAGATCCGGGGCGCCGAGGCCGCCCTGTCGGCCGCGCGGGCCGAGGTCACCCGGGCGAAGCCCCAGGAAGACCGCCAGCGCCAGCTCCTTGCCTCGGGCTTCACCACCCAGGTCCAGTACGACAACGCGCTGAAGACCCTGCGCGCCGCCGAGGCTGCGGCCGAAAGCGCCGCCGCCAGCCTGAAGCTGGCCCAGGACCAGCTCAAATACACCAGCCTGACCGCCGAGTTCGACGGGGTCGTCACCGCAACCGGCGCCGAGATCGGCCAGGTCGTGCAGGCCGGGCAGATGGTCGCCAAGGTCGCCGACCCGAAATTCCGCGAGGCGGTCGTGAACCTCGCCGAGGCGCGCATGCGCCCGATCCCGCCGGACTTCCAGGTAGATGTCGAGCTGCTGAGCGATCCGAACGCCAAGGCGACCGGCAAGATCCGGGAGATTTCGCCGATCGCCGACCCCACGACCCGGACCTTCACGGTCAAGATCAGCCTGGACGACCCGCCGGAATCGATGCGCCTGGGTTCCACCGTCAGCGTATCCGGCAGCGCGCAGGCCGCCCCGGTCATCAAGCTGCCGCCGACCGCCGTGTTCGAGCGCGACCGGCAGCCGGTCGTCTGGATCGTCGACCGCAACGCCGGGACGGTGTCGCTGAAGCCGGTGAAGATCCTGCGCAATGACACGGACAGCATCGTGATCGGCGAAGGCGTCAAGGCAGGCGACCTCGTCGTCACCGCCGGCGTGCTGAAGCTGAACGAGGGGCAGAAGGTCAAGCTGCAGGAAGCCGCCGCCAAATGAAGGGCGTCAACCTATCCGAATGGGCGCTGAACCACCGCTCCCTCGTCATCTACTTCATGATCATCTTCTCGGTCATGGGGGCGCTCTCCTACACCCGCCTGGGCCGCGAGGAGGATCCGAGCTTCGCCATCAAGACGATGGTGATCTCGGCAAACTGGCCCGGCTCGTCGACCCGCGAGATGATGGACGAGGTCACCGACCGGATCGAGAAGAAGGTCCAGGAAACCCCCTATATCGACTACATCAAGAGCTATACCAAGCCCGGCCAGACCGTCGTCTACGTCAACCTGCTCGAAAAGACGCCGCCGGAAGCGATCCCGGACATCTGGAAGCGCGTCCGCAACATCGTCGGCGACATCAAGGACACGCTGCCCATCGGCACGCAGGGGCCCTACTTCAACGACGACTTCGGCGACACCTACGGCACGATCTACGCGCTGACCGCCGACGGGTTCAATTTCCGCGAGCTGCGCGACACCGCCGAACTGGCCCGCGCCGAGTTCCTGCGCGTCCCCAATGTCGCGAAGGTGCAACTGCTCGGCACCCAGGACGAGAAGATCTACCTCGATTTCTCCACCCAGCGGCTGGCGAGCCTCGGCCTGCGGCCCGAGCAGATCAAGGCGGCGCTGGCCGAGCAGAATGCCGTCGTCCCCACCGG